>CAYXAS010000010.1:39371-48771 GCA_964461665.1 uncultured Gaiellales bacterium | reverse complement strand
CACGCGTCCACGGAGTCGATCCGACGCGGCTCGCTGGCGTCAGGGGCCACCGTCTCCCGATGCGGCGGCTCGGGGCACCGGCTGCACGCGGACGGGCGCTCCTCGTCGGCGACGCCGCCGGTCTCGTCGATCCGCTCTCGGGGGACGGGATGTACGAAGCGTTCGTCTCCGCGAAACTCGCCGCCGAGGCGGTGCTCGCCGGTGATCTCGCCTCGTACGAGGGTGCGCTCGCGACCGCGCTCGACCGGCACGCCGCCGCTTCGTGGGCCGCGAAGCGCGCGTTCGATCGCCACCCGAGGCTCGTGTTCGCGGCGGCGCGTGCTCCAGGGGTATTCGGCGTCGTCGCAGGACTCCTCGGCGGCGAAGTCGCGCACCCGTCCGAGGCGCACGGCCCAGCGCGGCCCGCGCTCAGACTCGTCGCGCGGCTCGCGCGATAGACCGGCTGCGGCGCTCCGCCGGGAGCCGTCAGGCGGGCGGATTCGCTGGGTCGAACGATGTCGTCGCGCGCGCCTCGATCGTCGCCACCCCGTCCGCGACTCGGCGGCTGATGACCGTCACGTGGCGGAGCCCGCCCGACTCGTGGATGTACGTGTCGAGGCGGTACGAGCGACCGTCCGGCCCGGTCAGCAACTGCGTTGCGCACCCCTGGAGCAGTCGGATTGCTGCAGCGCACTCGGCTGTCCCGATCCCCGGAACGTCTTCCAGCACCTGACCGCCCGAGCCGGGAATCGACGCATCGAGGGAGCTCGCTGTCACATAAGGGTCGGCTTCCGCCGGGAGCGTCGCCGGATCGATCCGGAGCTCGGCGTAGGGCATCGTGCGGTAGGCCTCGAGCTGCGTCTCGGCCAGCGTGAGTGCCGTTCCCTCGCGACCCGCATTCCGGAGCGAGAGCTGCCCGGCCGCGAACACCGAGATCAGGGCGCTCACCGCGACCGCGATGAACACCATCGCGATCACGAGCTCGATCATCAGCGTTCCGCGCTCGTCACGCGGCTGGGGGAGCCTCCGAGTCACGCGATCGGGAGCTGCTGCCAGGAGCCGGGGACAACCCGCCAGTTCGTGTCGACGACGCTCGCGCCCGCGCCCGGAAGCCCGGCGGGGGGATTCGTGACACTCGTGGCGCCCGCGCTCCCCACAAGGATGATGCTGTCGGCGACCACCGGGCCCGTCACGCGCGCCGTGCCGGTCTGCGCGAACCGACCGACGACGTAGACGAGGAGGTCGAGTTCGACGTTGCCGCTCATCGACCAGCCGGTCTCGGAGCCGCCAGCGTTCAGGACGACGACTCCGAGCGCGCCGTCATCCGCGTCCCACTGGCCCGGACACGAGGCGCCGCTCGCCGAGGAGGGCGGCCCGCAGAGCGCCGCATCACCGTTCGTCGTCGCGACGCCGTTGACATACAGCGTCGCGGAGGTCCCTTCGGCGTATCGCGCCTGATCCCCGGAGTCGATTGAGAGGTTCCCGTCGAGGAACACCGTCCCCTCAACCCTCAGCGTGCCCGAGCCCGGGTCCCACGAGAGGCGCCCGACCGTGCCGCCGCCCGACCCGGGGATCACACAGTCGTATCGGTCACCCCCGAGGAGGGAGATCGTGCCGACACTCGAGTTTCGCGATCCGTCGTTGTCGAACACGAACGGTGCGTATCCCTCGTGGTCGTCGCACACCGGGTTGTCCCAGTCGCCCGATCCGTACACCGCATCAGCGTTCACCGACGGTTTCTCGAGCGTGGACTGCTGCGACCCGTAGCCGTCCACGAGACTCGCGTAGACGCGCGACTGTGAGGCCTGGTGGCACGGCCGCGTCTGGCCGTTGCGGACACAGCCGCCAGGGATCGTCGCGTGTCGGACCGGACGGCTGCTCGACCCGATCTGCGCGACCCCGGTGAGATAGAGCGTCCCCTCGACGTAGATCTCCACCACCTGCGGCCCGGACAGTGAGGGTTCCGCGATCCGGTTCGTCCCATCGAGGCAGAGGTCGCCCCGCACGAACACCGATGCGGTGACGGTCGTGCTTCCGGTCATCGTCGTGCAGCCCTCTGGCGCGGCCGCGAAGAAGTCATACGACCACGCGAGCGACGGCTGCGCGTTGACCGACGTCGCGTCCACCGTCACCTCGGTCGCGACCCTTCGCAGCACCTCGCCGGAGGGGGAGAGGCCCTGCGCCCAGACCTTCCAGACGACCGGGGTGAGCTTCTCCGCCCACCAGCCGCCGAGCCCCTCGCAGCACGCGACCGGGCTCGCCTCGCTCCCGACCGCGCTGCCCTGCACGACCGCGCCCGCCGGGTCGGTGGAGCGGAGCGTGCCGATCCCGACGTTGAGCCCTGCCTCGGCGACGTGGAAGGCGCGCGTCTGCAGCGCGTCACGGGTGAACGCGCGCTGGTTCGCGGTCGCGAGTCGGACGAGCGCCGCCGACGAGATCGTGAGCGCCGCCACGATCACGATCGCGAGCACAAGGGCGACGCCGTCCTCGGCGCCGAGGCGGATGGTGGGGCGACACCGCTTCACCCTCATGGTGTCGGCCGGATCCGACTGCGCCGCTCTCACCCGTTGGAGGGAACCGGCGGGCGACCTGCCCCGTCACGCGCTCAAGTGCGACGGCGCCGTCTGCCGGGTGACCCTCGGTTGGAAGCGGTTCGGCTGAACTCCGCTACTCGTGGCAGCAGGTGTCTGCAGGTTTGGGGGGCGGGACGTCGAGCGCGGGGTTGTAGTCGAAGAACCCGACCGGGCGGAGCTGGAAACCGCAGCTCATGACGGGCATCACCGGCCAGTCCTCGAGCCGGGGGAAGTGGTGGGCGCCGAACGTGTACCAGAGCACCACGTCCTCATCGAGCAGGTTCCGGTCGGCCGCTGTCCAGCGCGGGAGCCCATCGCCACCGACCGCCTGGGTCGGGTACTCGCCGGCGGGGTACCGCTCGTCACGGCGGTACGGCGTCACCCAGAGGTGGTGGTCGATAAAAGCGGCGCGCGCGCGGATCGACGCGTCGGGCTGCTGCATCGGGAGCACGTTCTCGCCCGGAACGAACTCGTACGAGACAGCGTCACCGATCCGGTTGCGGCGCGAGCGGTTCTCCACCCGGAACCGCCGCGCGGTCGCCGGTGAGACGTTTCGTTGGGCCTGGCTCTCGCGCTCGAACGTCAACCGCTGAGCGCGGAACGCGATCCCGTCGGGGTTCTCGTCGCTCCGCGGCTCGCACACCGCCTCGCTCTCGAACGCGACGTTCGCCGTCCCGTCGATGTCGAGGTCGAGGCGCGCGCAGAAGAAATGCTGATGATTGCTCGTCACGATCCCCGGTCCGAGCGGGAGCGAGTAGGGCGAGCGCTCCTCCGAGACCGAGCCCGCGGTGTGGACGATCCCCGTCAGCTTCGCTTCGAACTCGATCGAGGCGTCCTGGCGGAAGTACCAGAAGAAGCCGTACTCGTAGTTCCCGACGGTCGCGATCGAGGAGATGACCAGCCTGCGCGAGCGTGCTCGGTCGACCCGGCCGGAGTGGTCGTCGGTGTGCTTCCACAGGAGGTTGTCGTCCTCCTCGTGGATGCAGGTCGCGTTCGGGATCGTCAGTGCTTCGCCCCCCCAGGTGTTCGTCAGCCCGTCGAGATACGCGATCTCGCCGACACAGTCACACCCGAACTGCAGCGGGTTGGTGAGCGCGCCCATCCCGTATTCGCCGATGTCGAACGCCCCCTTGAAGTGGACCGTGGGGTTCGGGTCGCCGTAGGGGACCACCAACTCGGCGATCGAGGCGCGGTGGCAGATCGGGCGACGCTCGCCCGCGTCGGTGTAGCCGATGTCATGGAGTGTCAGACCCTCGCGGGGGTGGAAGCCGACGTGCAGATCCCACTTCTGCCAGCGGAGCCGACGCCCCTCGAGCGTGAAACTCGGACCCTGGGGCTGCGTGATCGAAATCGGCTGGAGGTCGGAGCGGTATGGCCGCCCGCCTCCGTTTCGATAGTCGCCCCCTTCGCCCGTCGCGTGAGCCGTACCGGGCGCATGGTCATCGAGTCGGGTCACCGTCATCGTGTCGAGATCGACCACGGCGACCAACCCGTAGAGCGGGCGTGAGTACAGGTTGTCGCCCTCGTCATCCGCGCGCACCCACGTGAGCGCGCGGGTAACGCGGCGCACGCCAGGCTCGAACGTCCCCGTCGACCACGGCGCGACGTGCACGCGCGCCGGATCGACCCCGCGCAGGCGGAGTGCCTCGAGGTAGCGCGCATCTGCGCGGACGGCGTCAACCACCGCCGTGAACTCCTCGGCGTGCATCGCAGGCTGGACGCCTTCGGGTAGCACCACGGCAGAGACGAGCCGCTCCTCGTTGAGTGAAACGACAACCTCGACCCCGCGCGAGTGGCCGCGGTCGAGGAGCACGCAGAAGGCCTCGCGCGGAGGTCGCTCGCCTCCCGCTCGCCAGGCAAGGTACGCCCCCTTCTCCGGTTCACGCGCCTCCACTGAGACAACCGCAATCTGTCCGGAGAGCCCGGGCGCCGTGCGCGCGAGACGGACCGCGCGCTCAAGTTCATCCGCGTCGATTGGGTCGAGCGGATGCGGGCTACTGGTCACGAGACGGTGTCTACCACGACGGTGTGGGCGGCGCGGGCGCCGTCGCCCACACCGTTCGTGAACGCGACCGTCGGAGGTGGCGCGCAACCGCCGCCTTCGCCAGTCGCGCAGAGCTCTCGCCCGTTGGAGGGAACCGCGCGGCGCGGGTGACGGTCGACGGACCGCGCGGCCCTGCATGATGTGCCGGTGGCCGCGACGCATCAGCCTCCACGCGACGCTCCGTCCGGCGATGTGCTCGTCGCCGAGCCGCCGCGGCTCGATCTCGTCGCTGCGGAGCGCGTCGCCCGCGAGACGTTCGGGGTCGAGGGGCGCGCGAGCGGGCTCGTCTCCGAGCGTGATCAGAACTTCGCGATCCGGACCGCCGACGGCTCCGCGTGGGTGCTGAAGATCTCGAACGCAGCGGAGCAGCTCAACACGATCGCGATGGAGAACGCGGCGATCGAGCATGTCGCCTCGATCGCGCCCGAGTTGCCCGTCCCCCGGCTCGGGCGCGCGGCGGACGGTGAGACGATCGCATGGATCGAGGCCGATGGTCGGCGCCATCTGGCGCGTCTCGTCTCGTTCGTTCCCGGCCAGCACCTCGTTTCGACCGAGCTCGACCGCGGTACGTCCGCGAATCTCGGCGCAGCCGTCGCGCACCTCGGCCTCGCGCTCCGGAGCTTCTTCCATCCCGCGGCGGGGCGGCGGTTGCAGTGGGATGTGAAGCACGCGCTCGCGCTGGCACCCCTTATCCCGGCGATCGCGGATCCGGGGGAGCGTGCGCTCGTTGAGCGTGTCCTCGAGCGGTTCGCTGCCCAGGTCGCGCCGCGCCTCGATCGGCTGCGCGCGCAGGTGATCCACTCCGACCTGAGCCTCGACAACGTGCTCTTCGCAGACGACGGGAGCGTGGCCGGGATCGTGGACTTCGGTGATCTCGTGCACACCGCACTCGTCGCCGATCTTGCGACCGCGGTGGGGGCGGCCTGTGCGGGACGCGAAGACGGACTCGCCGCCGCGCAGTGGGTCGTGCGGGGATTCGAGCGCGCGGTCACGCTCGAGCCGCTCGAATGGGAGGTGCTCCCGCTTCTGGTGGAGGCGCGCCTCGCGACGAGCCTGACGGTCGCCGCGTGGCGCCTCGAGCGGTACCCCGAGAACGCGGACTACATCACCGTGGACTGCGCCCGTCATCGCGCACTCCTTGAGTTGCTCGACAGCCTTGGCCCCGAACGGGCTCGGCTCGCGATCGCGGGCGAACTCGCGGGCGAAGCGGAGTCAGCCTCTCTCCGTGAGCGCCGAACGCGCGTGTTCGGGCCTGCGCTGCAGGGGCTCACCTACAACCGTCCGATCCACATGGCGCGCGGCGAGGGCGCCTGGATGGTCGACACAACCGGAACCCGTTTCCTCGACGTCTACAACAACGTTCCGGTCTGCGGTCACTCGCACCCGAGGGTGGTGGAGGCGGCTACCCGCCAGGCGCGCAGGCTGAACACGAACATGCGCTACCTCCATGGAACCGCGGTCGAGTTGGCGGAGCGCCTGCTCGCCACGATGCCGCCAGAGATCGACACCTGTGCGTTTGTGAACTCGGGGAGCGAGGCAAACGACTTGGCGTGGCGGTTGATCGCACACGCGACGGGACGGACCGGAGGGCTCGTCACCGAGTACGCCTACCACGGCCTCTCGACCACGCTCACCGCGTTCTCGCCGGAGGAATGGCGGGGGCTCGAGCCGCCATCGCACGTGGTCCGATTCCCTGCCCCCGACGGCTATCGCGGGCCGATCCGTCGTGAGACGGACGGATGGGGGGAGCGATACGCCGCGTGTCTCGACGATTCGGTCGCGGAGCTACGTGGACGCGGGATCGAGCCCGCAGCGGTGTTCGTCGATGGCGCGCTCGCGAGCGACGGGATCCTCGATCCCCCGGACGTGTGGTCGCGTGAGGTCGCGCGACGGGCGCACGCGGTGGGAGCCCGGTACGTCGCCGATGAGGTGCAGGCGGGTCACGGCCGTTCGGGGGAGCACCTGTGGAGCTTCGCCGCGTGCGGGGTCGTCCCGGATGCCGTGACGCTCGGCAAGCCGATGGGGAACGGGTATCCGGTCGCAGCGGTGTTGTTCCGCCGCGAGCTGGCGGAGGCGTTTGCGGAGCACACGATCTACTTCTCGACGTACGGCGGGAACCCGGTTGCGTGTGCCGCTGCGCTGGCGACACTCGAGGTGATCGAGGAGGAGGAGCTACAGGAGAACGCGCGCGTCACGGGCGCGTATCTCCGCCGTGGGCTCGAGGCGCTCGCCGCCCGTCACGAGGCGATCGGCGACGTGCGCGGTCGTGGCCTGATGGTCGGTCTCGAACTCGTCTCGGACCGCGAGACACGCACCCCGGACGGCGACGCGGCGGCTGCGGTCGTCAACGGCCTACGCGAGCGGGGCGTGCTCGTGAGTCGTTCGGGGAAGGAAGCGAACGTGCTGAAGATTCGGCCACCCCTCGTGTTCGGACGCGAGCACGCCGACCTCTTCATCGACCGCCTGGACGACACCCTCTCCGCGCTCGCCCGCGGTCAGCGCGCGTAGACGCGGCGCCCGCCACTCGCCCGCGCCGTGCCCTGCTACCCGTGGCAGCAGGCGTCCGGGGGCTCGGGCGGCGGGACGTCGAGCGCGGGGTTGTAGTCGAAGAACCCGACCGGGCGCAGGTGGAAGCCGCTGCGCGCGACGGGCATCACCGGCCAGTCCTCGAGGCGCGGGAAGTGGTGAGCGGAGAACGTGTACCAGAGCACCACATCGTCATCGAGCAGGTTTCGATCAGCCGCCGTCCAGCGCGGGAGTCCGTCGCCGCCCGCTGCCTGGGTCGGGTATTCGCCGGCGGGATAGCGCTCGTCCGGGCGGTAGGGCGTCACCCAGAGGTCGTGGTCGAGAAACGCGGCGCGTGCACGGATCGAGGAGTCGGGCTGCTGCATGGGGAGCACGTTCTCGCCCGGAACCAGCTCGTACGAGACGGGATCGCCGATCCGGTTGCGGCGCGAGCGATTCTCCACGCGGAACCGCCGCGCGGTCGCCGGTGAGGCGCTCCGCCGGGCCTGGCTCTCACGCTCGAACGTCAGTCGCTGTGCGCGGAAGGCGATCCCGTCGGGGTTGTCGCCGCTCCGCGGCTCGCACGCCGCCTCGCTCTCGAAGGCGACGTTCGCTGTCCCATCGATGTCGAGGTCGAGACGCGCGCAGAAGAAGTGCTGGTGGTTCGAGGTAACGATCCCGTCGCCGAGCGGGAGCGAGTAGGGCGAGCGCTCCTCCGAGACCCAACCGGCGGTGTGCAGGATCCCCGTCAGTTTCGCCTCGAACTCGAACGAGCCGTCCAGGTGGAAGTACCAGAAATAGCCGTACTCGTAGTTCCCGACGGTCGCGATCGAGGAGATCACGAGACGACGCGAGCGGGCGCGGTCCACCCGGCCGGAGTGGCCGTCGGTGTGTTTCCAGAGGAGGTTGTCATCTTCCTCGTGGATGCAGATTGCGTTCGGGATCGTGTGTGCTTCACCCGACCAGGTGTTCGTCACACCGTCGAGGTAGGCGATCTCGCCGAGGCAGTCGCAGCCGAGTTGGAGTGAGTTGGTGAGCGGGCCCATCCCGTACTCGCCCGTGTCGAACACCCCCTTGAAGTGGACCGTGGGGTTCGGGTCGCCGTAGGGGATCACCAACTCGGCGATCGAGGCGCGGTAACAGATCGAGCGCCGCTCGCCCGCGTCGGTGTAGCCGATGTCGTGGAGTGTCAGGCCCTCGCGCGGGTGGAAGCCGACGTGCAGGTCCCACTTCTGCCAGCGGAGCCGACGCCCTTCGAGCGTGAAGCTCGGGCCCTGCGGCTGCGTGATCGAAATCGGCTGGAGGTCGGAGCGGTACGGCCGCCCGCCTCCGTTGCGGTAGTCGCCCCCCTGACCCGTCGCGTGAGGCGCACCGGGCGCGTGGTCGTCAACCCGGGTCACCGTCATCGTGTCGAGATCGACTGCCGCGAGCAGCCCGTACAGCGGGCGCGAGTACGGGTTGTCGCCCTCGTCGTCCGCCCGGACCCAGGTGAGCGCGCGTGCAACCCGGCGCGATCCGGGCTCGAACGTCCCCGTCGACCACGGCTCGACGTGCACGCTCGCCGGATCGACACCGCGCAGCCGAAGCGCCTCGAGATAGCGCGCATCCGCGCGGACGGCCTCGACCACCGCCACGAACTCCTCTTCGTGCATCGCGGGCTGGACGCCTTCGGGCAGCACCACGGTTGAGACAAGCCGCTCCTCGTCGAGCGAGATGACAACCTCGACCCCGCGCGAGTGGCCGCGGTCGAGCAGAACGCAGAACGCCTCGCGCGGAGGTCGCTCGCCACCCGCCCGCCATGCGAGGTACGCCCCCTTCTCCGGTTCGCGCGCCTCCACCGACACGACTGCAACCCGGTCGGAGAGCCCGGGCGCCGTGCGCGCGAGACGGACTGCGCGCTCGAGTTCGCCCGCCTCGATCGGATCGAGCGGGTGGGGGCTACTCGTCACCGGGAACCCCGAAGCTCGGCGCGCTGCGCGGGTCGAGCGCGCGGGCCACGTAGTCCGCGGCCTGAGGCGCCCAGAGGCCCCACAGGGCCGCGAGCCGCTCGATCGGATCGTCCTCGTCCCTGTCCACGCGCAGATCGGCGATCGGCCACGCCACAGTGTCCACCACGACGAGACCGGCGGAGCGGAGAGGGCCCTCCTCGCCGCCAGAGTCCCGGCCAGCGCGGAGCGCGGCAACCAACCGCTCGCCGAGCGACCGTTCGTGGTTTGCCGTGAAGGCCTCCGCCATCGCGCTCGGAACCGCCTGATCGCGAGCAGGTTGCCCGCCGCTGCGACACCGTCGCCGATCAGGC
>CAYXAS010000010.1:0-39361 GCA_964461665.1 uncultured Gaiellales bacterium | reverse complement strand
CAGCGGCGGGCAACCTGCTCGCCGATCGCCGATTCGTGACGGCCGAGCGTGTGTTCTCCCGAGAACACCGCCGCGCCGCCCGACGCATCGACCACGGTGAGCTGGCGGTACGAGGGGTATGCGGCCGCGGCGACCACCTCGTCGAGTGCGGTCTGGGCGGGGAGGCCCCTCGCCAGCGCGTCGAGCAGCGCGGGCCCGAGCGTCGGGTCGGTGATGTTCTGGGTACAGGCCGCGCCGACACCCGCGCGTGCCCAGGCGCACCGCGCCGCGACCGCCGGGCTCGACGAGGCTACGGCCGCGCCGAGCATCCCGGTGCGCTCGCAGCGACCGACCAGCGAGAGCGTCACGCCCTGACCGCGACCACGGTCACTTCGACCACCCACTCGGGTCGCGCAAGCGCCTGCACCACGAGGCCCGTGAAGACTGGGAACACGCCTTGCAGACGTTCACCCAGCACGCGGTAGACCGGTTCCCGGAAGCGGATGTCGGTGAGGTAGACGTCACACGACACGATCTGCTCGAGCCCGGCGTCGCACTCCGAAAGCAACAGCGCGATGTTGTCCATCACCTTCGCCGCCTGCCCGGCGGGGTCACCGACCGCGACGTTCTCGCGCGTGTCCAGATCCTGCGCCACCTGGCCGCGCAGATAGATCGTGTTGCCCGCAACGACCGCCTGGCACAGGTCGTTCCCGAGTTGCTGCTCCGGGTAGGTCTCACGGGTGTTGAACGGGCGTACCCGCAGGTGTCCTCCGATGCGAAGTGGTTCGTTGCTCACTGCGTAACCTCCAGAGGGCTTTCGAGCGGCTCCTCGAGGCCCGCGTAGCGGTGTACGAGCTCCGTGGGTCCAGAGAAGTCGTAGTTGTTGTACACCGCGAGCAGGTGGGAGAACGCCGGTGACTGCGCGAAGAGTTGGAACGTCAGTCGGTGGCCGGCGTAGTCCGAGTTGAGGAGATCCCGCGCGAATGCGAACAGCCTCCGCCGGTCGTCCGCTCCGAAACGCCCGACTCTGTAGTACTTCTGCAGCCACTGCCCGCTTCCCTCGGCCGCGAACGAGGCCGCGTCAGGGGTGACGCAGAGTTGCCCCCCGCAGAGGTCGCGGGTGAGGTGCATGATCGCCGGGAGTTGCGAACAGGCGAGCACGCGCCCGGTGTAGAGGAGCGCCTGGTTCGGCATCAGCAGCCCTCCCGGGCTCGGCTCGGCCAGGTCGATTGCGGCAGTGAGGTGCGCGTTGATCCCCTCGCGGTAGACGACGAGCTGCCCGAGCTTCTCGCGCACGCCCTGGTGCATCTTCACCCCGGTCTGTTGCGCATTCGTGTAGGCGACCCCGATCAGCAGGTCGGCGAGCCGGAGGTGTCGTTGGACGTACGAGAACATGCTGTACCGGTGGAGCGTTGCCCGGATGAGCGTCGCCGCGCGTGTGTGCCGGTAGAAGAAGACGTTCTCCCACGGGATCTCGACGTCGTCGAACACGATCATCGTGTCCACCTCGTCGAACCGGCTCGACAGCGGGTACTCGGTCGGGTCGCGCGTCAGGAATGACGAGCGGCAGATGTGTCTAACCCCTGGGGCGCCCATGTCCGCGACGAACCCCACCGCCTAGTCGGAGAGCTCCTCGTTGTTCCAGTCGCCGATCGTCGGCTTGACGAACGCTTGGTTCGCGAATGCGGCGGCAGTCTCGAACTTCGCGCCCCGGACCACGATCCCGTTGTCGGTCTCGCGCACGACATGGAGGAGGACGTCGGGATCCTGCTCGTGCGGCCGCTTCGAGCGATCGCCCTTCGGATCGGTGTTCGCGGAGACGTGGAACGGGTCGGCGACGGCCGCGTGCTGCACGTGGCGGCGGATGTTTTCGGAGAACGTGGGATCGATCTCGTCGAGCACCTGCTGACCGTCGTACAGCGACCACATCTCTCCGACCGACTCATCGCCGACGCGGGTGACAACCCCCTGGATGGCATCGAGGGCCGTGTCGACCGCCAGCCGCTTCGCGTGCCAGTCCTCGTGCGTGTGGGGCAGCTTCGGGCCGGTCGGGCAGCGCTCGCCGCTCTCGGGGTCGATGTACGACATGACGTCGCGTGTCCGCTCCTCGTGCGCGAGGTCGTAGAGCCGCGCGCGGACGTCGACGATCGGTTTGAACGCGGGGTGGGTGGTTACGTCCTCGACCCGCTGCCCGTCGATCCAGACCTCGTGCCCGTCGCGCACTGACTCGCGGTACTCGTCACCCGTCCTGATCACGTCCGCTCACCGCCCTTATCGATCGATGCCGTGGCGGCGGACGATGCCACCGAACTATGTGATCGGCCAGAACGGTCTTTATATGTACATATCATCAATATTGACGATGTATAAGGAGGCCTCCCTCTTCACCCTGCGCCAACTCACCTGTTTCGTCGCGGCGTGCGAGGAGGGTGGGATCGGGAATGCGGCAACGCGGCTGCGGCTCGCTCAGGCGACAGTCTCGGGTGCGCTCGCCGATCTCGAGCGCGTGCTCGGCGTAGAGCTCCTCGTGCGGGGCCCACGACGCCGTGCGGTGGTAACGCCGGCCGGGCGGCAGCTGCTGCCCCGGGCGCGGGTAGTGCTCGACGCGGCGCGACAGCTCGCGGAACAGAGTGCAGAGATACGCGGCGAGGTTTCGGGCGAGCTTCCGGTCGGGTGTCTTGTCACCCTCGCACCGGTGCTCGCCCCGAGGGTCTTCGCCATGTTCGAGGAGCGATGGCCGGAGGCGCGACCGATGCTCCAGACCGGGGATCAGGAGACGCTGCTCGGGCTGCTCCGCCGCGGAGAGATCGACCTCGCGCTCACGTACGACCTGGGGCTCGACGATCGGACCCTGTTCGAGCCGCTCGCGCTCTATCCGCCGTACTGCCTCCTCGCGGCCGACCACTCTCTCGCCCGACATCCTTCGCTCACGCTCTCGGTGCTCGCAGACGAACCGCTCGTCCTGCTGGATCTTCCACTGTCGCGCGATTACTTCTTCGCGCTGTTTGCAGACGCGGGCGTCACGCCCACGGTTGCGCGGCGGAGCGGCGACCCCGAACTCGTCCGAAGCCTGGTCGCGCATGGGTTCGGGTACACGCTCGCGAACGCCCTACCGGCCGCAACGCAGTCGGTAGACGGCGCGCCGCTCCGCGCGGTGGCGCTTGCGGGTGATCCGCGCGCACTCTCGATCGGCCTCGCACGCCGCGCGGGCGTAACTCTCTCGCGCACAGGTGCAGCGTTCGCTGACACCTGCGCTGCGGTGCTCGGCGGTGTGCCGCCGGACTGCGGCTAGTCAGCCCTGCCGCTACCCACGAGGCGGTCGACGATCGCGACGAGCTGCGCACGCCCCAGTGCGAGCGAGGCGATCTCGATCCGCTCGCTCGGCGCATGCATGTCGTGTCCGCGCGCGCAGCCGAGCGCGATCGCGGGGATCCCAAGCGCGAGCGCCGCATTCGCGTCGGTCGAGCCGTCACCAAGGTGATCGGGAAGCCCGATCGCCGCGCGGACAGCGCGCGTTGCGGCGAGCAGCGGGTGCGAGCGGTCGAGACGACCGCAAGGGCGGTGTCCGAGTGGCTCGCGCTCGAGCGAGAGCGGCGGCGAGACCGCCAGCCTGCCGATCGCGACTTCGAACGACGTGAGTGCCTCCTCGTCGAGTGATCGACCCTCGACCACCGCCTCTGCTCGGGCGGCAATCGCGTTCACTGCCTCCCCGCCCGTGATCGTGCCGACGTTGAGCGCGAGCCCGTCGTGGGCGAGTGCTGGGAGGTCATGAAGGAGTGAGACGAGGCTGCTGATCGCGCTTGGCCGCCCGCGATCCCACCAGGAGTGACCACCCGGACCCGTGACGACGAGTCGTGTGCGCACCGATCCGACCGCGTCGATGCACACCTTCTCAAGTCCGTGGCCCTCGAGCGCGATCACGGCCTCCGGCTGCAGCAAGCGACAGGCATGGCGCGCGCCACGGAGGTTGCCGAGTCCCTCCTCCCCGACCGTGAACACGACCGCGAGCGGCAGCCGGAGATGGCTCGCGACCTCCTCCACCGCCGCGACCGTCACCGCGACTGCGGCCGCGTTGTCCCCGATTCCGGGCCCGTGGAGCCAGCCGTCGCGTTCGCGTGGGACATGATCGAGTGAGGCTGCGAAGACCGTGTCCACATGTGCGAGGACCGCGAGCGCGGGCCTGCCCTCACCGATCCGCCAGACCAGGTTCCCTGCCTCATCGCGCTCTCGCGTGCCGGCTGCATCGGCGAGACGCCCCTCGAGCCACCTCAGGCGGGCCTCCTCGCCGTCTGTCGGGGCGGGGATCGAGGCGATCGCGATCAGGTCGCTCACGAGCTGGGACACGTGGTCACGGTAGACGACGGCCACGGCCGTCCGATCGACGGTGCGGGTCGAGCGGGCGCCGCCGCGCGCATCGTCCGTGAACGCAGGCGCAGGGGGGCCGTCGCACGGCCGGCGCCTTCGCCACGCCGCGCCCTCACCCGTTGGAGGGAGCCGAACAAGGTCGCAGCCGCCGATGTCTAACCCGTGTCGATCCGTCGTGCCGCAGCCCGGCTCGTGCGCGATGAGCGTGGGGTCACTCTGTCCGAGCTGATCGGCGTGCTCGCGATCCTCCTCGCCGTCCTCGCCCCGCTCGTCGGCGCGTTCGCGTCCGCGCTCCGACACGAGACCGATCAGGCGGCACGCGAGGCTGCTCAGGCGTCGGCCCGGATCGCGCTCCAGCGGATGCGCACCGACGCCCACTGTGCCGCCGGGGTGGCAGGGGTCGAACAGAACGTCCATGGAGGGTTCACGCTCACGCTCACCGAGGCGGCCGAGGGGGAGGCGGGCTGGTGTGCAACGGTGATCCCCTCCGGGAGCGGTGCTGTCGGCGTCCAGTGGTGCACGATTCCGGTTGCGGGATCGACCGATCGCTGGCGGATCTATCGCACACTTGCGCTCGGCGGCGATGGGTGCGATGGGGGAGCTGGATCGACGTTCCAGACCGACTTCGTCGCCCCGCCCGTCGCGGGCTGGCCAGCGAACGCGAGCGTGCTTGTCGCCCCGACCGGCTGGGCGGGGAACGTCTGGCCGACCCCCGATCCGTGTGCCGTGGGGCGGCTCCCGACCCTCGCAATCTCGCTCGCCACCGCGACCGACCCGGTCCTGGCGCCCACCCGCCGCTACGAGCTGCGCGATGCGCTTGCGCTGCGAAACGCGGTGCGCTGCGCATGATCGGCGCGCTCGCAGTCGTCGCGTTCCTCCCTGGTCTTGCGATCGGGAGTTTTCTCAACGTCGTCGTGCACCGCGTGCCTCGGCGGGAGGCGATCGGGGCGTCGCGCTCGGCCTGTCCCGCGTGTGGGGAGCAGATCCGCGCCCGCGACAACATCCCGCTCATCTCGTTCCTCCTGCTCCGGGGGCGCTGCCGCGACTGTCGATCGCCGATCCCACTCCGGTACCCGGTGGTCGAGGCGACGACCGCGGCGCTCGCACTCGTCTGCATCGCCCGGTTCGGTGCTACTCCGGAAGGAGTGCTCATCGCGGTCTTCGGTGCGGTGGTGGTCGTCCTGGCAGCGATCGATCTCGAGCACCGGATCGTCCCGAACCGGATCGTCCTGCCGGCCGCCGCCGCAGCCCTCGCCGCACGGACGGTGCTCGACCCCGGGGTCGAGTGGATCGCATCGGCGCTCGGCGCCTCGGGCTTCCTCCTCGCTGCAGCGCTCGCGTGCCCGAAGGGGATGGGGATGGGCGACGTGAAGCTCGCACTGCTCCTCGGTGCCGTGCTCGGCCCGACCGTCGCGGTTGCACTCCTCGTCGCGATGATCGCGGCGCTCGCACCCGCTGCTGTCGCGCTCGCGCGGGGCGGGAGTGCGCGTGGGCTCACGGTGCCGTTCGTGCCGTTCCTCGCACTCGGAAGCGTCGTCGCACTGTTCGCCGGCGAGCCGATCCTCGCCTGGTATCTGGAAGGCATGGGCTGGTGAGCACGCCGCTCGCATCCCGGTCGGTCGCGTCCGACCACCCTGTCCTCGCGGTCGTCGAGCCGACGGCCACCGGCGAGCCACTCACCGAGGCGGTGCTCGACGAGGAGCGCGCGCTCCCCGAGGCGGTCGCACGCTCACTCGCGCGGCGCCACGATCTCCCGTACCTCGACCTCCGTTCGGAACGGCTCGCGCCGGACACCGCTGAGTTGATCCCGCTTCGCACGCTGCTGCGTGTGCGCGCGATCCCGGTCGCGCTGCGCGCAAACCGACTCCTCGTGGCGGTCGCGGATCCGGCTGATGTGCTCGGGCTCGACGAGCTTCGAATCGCGACCCGGCACTCGATCGAGCTCGCCGTCGCGAGCTCCGACGAGATCCACGAAGCACTCGAAGCGCTCACGCGGCGGACGGAGGCGCTCGAGACACAGGTCGCGCTCGACGAGGTCGAGGTGGTGGACGAGCAGGCCGACCTCGAGGCGGAGGACGGTGTCTCGGAGGCGCCGCTCGTGCGGCTCGTCAACGCGATTGTGATGCAGGCAGCAAGCGACGGAGCGAGCGACATCCACTTCGAGCCGCAGGAGGACGCACTCGTTGTCCGCACCAGGGTTGACGGCGTGCTCCGCGAGACACAGCGGATCCCCCGCCGAATGGCAGCCGGGGTTGTCACGAGGCTCAAGGTGCTCGCGAAACTCGACATCGCGGAGCGGCGGCGGCCGCAGGACGGCCGCATGGCGCTGAATGCGCGCGCGGTCGGACGCCTGCTCGACATCCGTGTCGCGGTGCTGCCGACCGTCGAAGGGGAGCAGGTGGTGATGCGGCTGATCGACAAGTCGCGCACCGCGCCGACGCTCGAGTCGCTCGGGCTCACCACGGCGATGCGCGACGCGCTCACCGCGATCGTCCGTCAGCCCACGGGAGCACTCCTCGTCACCGGCCCGACGGGCTGTGGGAAGTCCACGACGCTCTACGCGGCACTCGCCGAGGCCAACCGTCCGGAGATCAATGTGATCACGGTCGAGGATCCCGTCGAGTACCGGCTTGCGGGGATCAACCAGGTGCAGATCAACACCAAGGCCGGGCTCACGTTCGGCACCGCGCTGCGCTCGATCCTCCGATCTGACCCCGACATGATCATGGTCGGTGAGATCCGCGACACCGAGACCGCGAAGATCGCGATCGAGTCGGCTCTCACCGGCCACTTCGTCCTCTCCACCCTCCATACGAACGACGCACCGGGCGCGATCACGCGACTGAACGAGATGGGGGTCGAGCCGTATCTGACGGGCTCGGCGGTGTCCGCGGTGCTCGCGCAGCGGCTTGCACGCCGACTGTGTGCGCACTGCTGCGAGATGTACGTGCCTACCCCTGACGAGCTCGCCGCCGCCCGGATCGGATCGCCCGGTGCGGTGGACGGAAGCGAGGGGACGGTGCTCTACCGGCGCGTCGGCTGCCCGCGTTGCAACCGCACCGGGTATCGCGGCCGGGTCGGGATCTTCCAGCTCCTCGTCGTCGATGACGAGATCGAGGCGCTCGCCGCCCGGAACGCATCGCGCGAGGAGATCGAACGCGCAGCAACTGCAGCCGGGATGCGCTCCCTCTGGGACGACGGCATCCACAAGGTGGCTGCGGGCCTGACCTCGATCGAAGAGCTGGCCCGGGTCGTCTCGGCCTGAGCCCTGGCGCGCGGCAGGGCTGCTTCGGGAGAGTCGGGGTGGATGCGGGCGGTGGTGTCCGAGCTCACCTCGATCGAGTAACTGGCCCGGGTCGTTTCCGTCTGGGGCCCTGGGGGCTGCTCGGTCCCCCCGGGCGGTCACGGGTGCGCGGCCGCGGCTGTCCGCACGCGTACCGACGCGTGTCGCTCTCCGGTTCGCACCGACCGCCCGTCCTCGCGCGGCGCCGCACCCGCTCGTGCTGGTGGTTGGGCGAAGGCCGGAACGCACGAGGGGCGCGGCTCGCGCCGCGCCCCTCACCCCTCAAGGATCGAGGCTGGACTCAGCAGGCGGCGTAGCCGGCCTGGGACTCGTCGCGGACGTCGCCACCGGGGCCCGTGACCGCAGCGAAGTGGGTGCCCTGCGCGTTCTGAAGGCAGTAGGTGGATGCTCCACCCACGATCGTCCAGCCCGCCTCGCCGATCCCCTGGTCGATCGCCTGCAACGCGAGAAGCGTCGTACCCGATGCCGTGCCGTCGGGCAGCAGTGTGAACTGGTAGTTGCCGTGGTCGGAGTAGTACGCCTCCGCCGCGGGGATCGAGGCGCGCACGTTCGAGGAGGCCGCCTTCTTCTCGGCGCGATCCTTGAAGCCGAGATACGACGGCACCGCGATCGCGAGCAGCACGCCGATGATCACGAGGACGATGAGGAGTTCGATCAGGGTGAACCCCGACTCCTCGGTGCGAAGCCGACGCTGCAGCTTCAGGGCGATGCTCGTCATGCTGGGCTCCTTCCGTGGATGCGAGGCGGTGAACCACCGCCAGCGTCTGTATCGACCCACGGGCCTGGTGGCCGCGACCCTCCTTCGGGGGATGGCCGCGCACGATGGTGGCGCTCGTGCCCGATTCAATCGGGTGGTGGGCGGAGCAACGCCCAGCTGCGCGGTCACGAAGTTGGTGCGCTCACGGTACTGACACGGCACAGCCCCCGGCCGTATGCTCCCCGCTCCCCGGAGGCGGGTGGGGGATAGGGATGGAAAAAGCAAGGCATCCGTAGTGGGAGGGGCGAGGGATCGCCGCGCCCGCTGCCTCCGTCCCGCCGCCCAGTGGCCGCGACCCTCCTTCGGGGGATCGCGCGGTGATCGTCGCCTGCCGATCGTCTCCACCATGCACGCCGCCCCCTCCAGGCAGACCACCCGCTGGTCGCTCTCGATCGACGACCTCCTCGAGCGGGCCGTCACTGCAGGCGCCTCCGACCTGCACCTGACGGTCGGCTCGGCGCCCGCGATCCGCGTCCACGGCGAGATCGAGACGCTCGGCGGGCTGCCGTGCCTCGACGCGGCCACAACGGGCGAGCTCGTCGGGCAGATCACGACGGCCGTCCAGCAGCAGCGCCTCGAACACGAGCGGCAACTCGACTTCGCGTACGCAATCCCGGGTCTCGGCCGCTTCCGCGTCAACGCGTACCACCAGCGCGGAACGCTCGCGGCCGCGTTCCGCACGATCCCCGACCGGATCCGCACACTCGAGGAGCTCTGTCTTCCCGAGAGCCTTCACGAGCTGGCGCGCAAGCCGCACGGCCTCGTTCTCGTGACCGGGCCGACCGGCTCCGGGAAGACGACGACGCTCGCAGCGCTGATCGACGAGATCAACCGCGACCGCGCCGGTCACATCGTCACGATCGAGGACCCGATCGAGTTCATCCATCCCAACCGCTCGTGTCTTGTCAACCAGCGGCAGATCGGGATCGACGCGACCGGGTTCGCCGACGCGCTCCGCGGCGCGCTGCGCCAGGACCCGGACGTGATCCTGCTCGGGGAGATGCGCGACCTCGAGACGATCGCGACCGCGCTCACCGCCGCCGAGACCGGGCACCTGGTGTTTGGAACGCTCCACACCCAGAACGCCCCGTCAACGATCGACCGGGTGATCGACGCGTTCCCCGCCAGCCAGCAGGGGCAGGTGCGCATGCAGCTCGCGGCAGCGCTGCAGGGGGTCGTTACGCAGACGCTGGTGCCGCGCGCCGACGGCTCGGGCCGCGTCCCTGCGCTCGAAGTGCTCCTGCTGGACGACGCGATCCGGAACCTCGTGCGCCAGGGGAAGATCGAACAGGTCTACTCGTACATGCAGACCGGATCCCGCCGCGGGCTGCAGACGATGGAGCAGTCGCTCGCAGGTCTCGTGCAGCGCGGGATCATCACGGCAGAGGCGGCCGTGTCACAGTCGAGCCGACCCGAGGCACTTGTCGGGATGCTTGAGCGCGCCGGTTCCACGACGGCAGCGTTCGACCACGCCACCGGTTCCGGGATAAGGGTCGCGGCGAGATGACGGCGGCCTCGTCCATCGCTGCGCTCCCCGTCCGATCGGGCCGTCGTCGGACCGTCGCCCTCCCCGGCCGCCGGCTCGGCGAGACGACGGTCGGTCTGACGATCGGCGTATCGCGGCTCACGGCCGCCGTAATCGCGCCGGGCACGGGTGCTCCACGGCTGGTCATGGCCGCCCGTGCGGATCTCGCACCGGGCGTGGTGGTGGACGGAGAGGTGCGCGACACAGGCGCGTTGCGTGACGCGATCCGCGGGTTCTTTGCCGCCAACGGCCTCCCGACCCGTGAGGTGTCACTCGGGATCGCGACGAACCGGGTGGGTGTCCGCACGGTCGAGATTGAGCGGATCGACGACGCTGAACGGTTCGACAACGCAGTCCGCTACCGCGCGCACGAGGTGTTGCCGCTCGCGTACGACGAGGCGCTCGTCGGCTATCGGGTGATCGGCGATCGGGTGGGCGAAACCGGTGCCGCCGTGCGCCGCGTGCTGCTCGTGGTCGCGCCGCGCGACCACGTCGAGCCGTACATCCGCGCCTGCGCCGAGGCGGGGGTTCGGCTCGCGGCGGTCGAATTGGAACCGCTGGCGCTCGTGCGCCTGTTCGCGACCGATCGCCCGCATCCACGCACGGCATCCGCGATCGCTGCGGTCGGCGACGAGACCACCTCGATCGTCGTTGTCACGGGCGGTGAGTGTTCCTTCGCGCGCGTCCTCGACCGCGGCGGCGCGACCATGGGCCTAGCGGTTGCGCCGAGTCGAGAGCGCGACGTCGAGTGGTCGCGTCCCGGACGTGACCGCGGCGCCCTCATCGATCTCCCGGCTCGCGGACACGCCGCCGCGCACGCGCTCGATCCCGACCGGTTCGCACCGCTCGCGCGCGAGTTCGTGAGTTCGCTCGACTACTACCGCGCTCAGGAGGGTGCCCTCCCGGTCGGTGAGCTCGTGCTCACGGGCGACATCGCCGAAGCCGACCGCTTCGCCGGCGTCCTCGAGCGCGCGATCGGCGTACCCGTCCGCGTCGGTGACCCGCTGGGCGGAGTGGAGGTCGCACCCGCGCTCGAGATGTCGCTTGCTCCGTTCGACGGGTCGCTCGCGGTCCCGATCGCGCTCGCGCTTCCCGGCCGGGAGACGACGTCCGTCGACCTCCTGCCTGTCGGGCCCCGCCGCGCACGGCGCCGCCCCCGCCCGCTCCACGTCGCGCTTCCGCTCTGCGCGGCGCTGCCCCTCGTTGGTGTCGTCCTCCTGTTCGCGCAGGCCCGTGAGGGCACCCTGACGGCGCGGCTGCAGCTTGCGACGGCACAGGCGCAGGTCGCGCTGGTGCCTCCCGCGCCTGAGACAGCTCAGGGCGGGGCTGTCGCGCTCACCGGGCAGGAGCGGGCACGCGCGCTCGCACGGATCCTCGACACGCGCTTCTCCTGGGACAGGGTGCTTGACGATGTCGCGCGCGTCGTTCCCGCAGACGTGTGGCTGACCGAGTTCGCGGCCGATGCACCCGAGGCTCTCCCAGGTGTCGCAGCCGCTGACGCCACCAGTTCGGCACTCACTGCGATCCGGATCGAGGGGTACGCCTACACGCTCCCTGGCGTCGCCCGTCTCCTCGACCGGCTCGCGACAGTCAAGGGGTTCACGAACGTCGCGCTCGCGGCATCGGCGAACGAGCCAGTCGGAGACGGCGAGGCGATGGCATTCACGATCACGGCCGAGATTGCGGCGCCGGAAGGGCCGGCGTGACCGTCGGGAGAACGGATCTGAGGCTCGTCGTCGCGGTCGTCGCGGCAACTGCTGCCGCCTCGGCCGGAGGCTGGTTCGGGCTCGTCGTCCCGCAACGGACGGACGCGGGGACGCTGCGCGCGCGCACGCTCGTCGAGGAGACCGAGCTCGCAGAGCGGTTCGCGGCGCGAGACCGGGCGACGGCCGAGCTGCCATTCCGGGCGGCCGATCTCGATCGCATCGAACGTGCTCTCCCGGATCGCGTCGACGTGACCGCGGTGCTGGTCGACCTCGACCGGCTCGCCCGTGCCAACCAGCTCGGACTCCGCTCGGTGATCCCGTCGGAGAAGGTTCCAGAGATCGATTCGCTGGTGTCGCCGCTGATCCTGACGGTTGACGGGCGGTTCGCGTCGGTCACACAGTTCCTCCGCGACGTACGGGAGACGGCGCACCTCCACGACGGACGTCTCGACGGAAGCGGGCAGGCGTACTCGGTCACCGACTTCGTCCTCCGGGCGCCGAATGAGGCGACATTCCCGACCGTGGAGGCCACGATCACCATCAACGCGCACGCGTTCGCGCCCGTCGCTGACGGCGCTGCCCCCTCCACCGTGTCCGCGCCCTCGGAGTAGCCGGATGGCTGCGTTCACGTACGTCGCGATCGACGCGCACGGGCTCGAGCGTCACGGAGAGCTCCAGGCACCCGATCTCGTGACGGCGCGCAGCGCGCTCCGTGGCGACGGGCTTCTCTCACGGTCGCTCGTGGAGATGGAGCCCGTGCGGCGAGGTGTCCGGCTGCGGCTGGAGCGACGCCCCAGGCGCCCGAAGGCGAAGGCGCTCCAGATCTTCTCGCGCCAGTTCGCGACGATGATCGAGGCGGGCCTTTCGGTCGTGAGCGCGCTCGTGATCCTCGAGCGGCAGACCACCGACCGGGAACTCCGGAGCGTGATCGCAGCGGTGCGCGGGCGGGTCGAGGCCGGCGGACTCCTCTCCGAGGCGATGGCGGCGCACCCGCGCGCGTTCGACCGGCTGTACATCTCGATGATCGAGGCGGGCGAGGCCGCAGGCGTGCTCGACACCGTGCTCGACCGGGTCGCGGTGCAGATCGAGAAGCAGGAGGCGCTGCGCCGCCGCGTGCGCGGCGCGATGGTCTACCCGTCGGTCGTGCTCATGTTTTCGATGCTCGTGCTGATTGGAATGCTGCTGTTTCTCGTCCCCGTGTTCGTGCAGATCTTCGAGACACTCGGCGGGGATCTTCCGCTGCTCACGCGCGGAGTGGTCGCGGCCTCGCACGCGCTCCGCGACCTGTGGTTCGCGATCTTCCCCACGGTCGCTCTCGGAGCGTGGAGCCTGGCCCGTTGGGCGCGGACGGAGCGGGGCTGCGACGCTTTGGATCAGCTCGCGTTGCGCCTCCCGCTCGGGATCGGTGCGGCTGTCGGGAAGGTCGCGATCGCACGCTGGTCCCGCACCCTCTCGACGCTCGTCGGCGCGGGGGTGGACATCGTGAAGGCGCTCGAGATCACCGCGCAGGCGTCCGGGAACCGGGTCGTCGCGGCGCGCACAACTGCGATGCGGGTGCGGGTGCAGGAGGGCGCGACGCTCGCCGCCCCGCTCGTCGATTCGGCCGTGTTCCCGCCGATGGTCGCGCAGATGGTGAGGATCGGCGAGGAGACGGGGGAGCTCGAACGGATGCTCGGGAAGGTCGCCGACTTCTACGAGGATGAGGTTGAAGCCGCCGTGCAGGCGCTCACCTCGATCGTCGAGCCGGTGATGATGATCGGGGTCGGAATGGTGGTCGGCGTGATCATCATCGCGATGTACCTGCCGATGTTCAGGATGCTTCAGTTCATCGAGTAGGCGGTGCCACTTGCATCCGCGCCTCCCCGCGAAAAGGGTGTCGGCAGGGGAGGAATGCCCGCGCGCTGCGCTGCCCCGCGCTAGAATCGCGTGGAGATGTCGGGCGACGACGTCGCGACCGAGACTCCCCCTCGCCGACGGCCGTGGAGGGCCGGGTTCGTGTGTGTTGCCGTTGTCTCGGCCCTCGCGTTGGTGGGCATTCTGTTCGGACTCGGCGTAGCACCGTGGCTGATCGTCATGGGTGGCGGCTGCCTGCTGATGATGGGCGTGATGCTCTGGATGATGATCGCGATGGGGAAGCATGCGACCCGCGACCGCTGACGGTCGCCCACGTCGACAACTGCCGTCGCGGTCGCCTGCGGTGCCCGATGCCCTCAACGGAGCGACGTGACGCGGGGAGCGAACGCAAAGCGAGCGAGGCGCGCCCGGGTGTCGTCCGAGGCGGCGCGTACGCGATCTCCATCCCGGTCTCCCCTCTTCGTGGTGCTCGGTGCGATCGGGCTGGTTCTCCTCCTCGCGCTCCTCTGGACGACGCAGGATGGCGGGGCGCCGGCGGGCTCCGAGACGGTCGATCCGGGCCTCGTCCACATACACGGCCTGGGCATCAACCCGGCCAACGGGGCTCTCTTCATCGCCACGCACACCGGGCTCTTCCGAGCCGAGGCGGGAGCGCAGAGGGCGCAGCGGGTCGGCCGCAGCCACCAGGACACGATGGGGTTCACGATCGTCGGGCCGGACCGATTCCTCGGCTCCGGGCACCCCGATCTCGGTGAGATGCGCGAGCAGAACCTGCCGACACGGCTCGGCCTGATCGAGTCGGTCGACGCGGGCGTGAGTTGGCGGCCGATCGCGCTCGCGGGCGAGGCCGACTTCCACGTGCTCCGGTTCAGCGGTGAGCGTCTCTACGGCTACGACGCGTCGGGCGACCGCCTGCTCACCAGCCGAGACACCGGCCGCAACTGGCAGCAGTTGGCGCGACCTGGGCCGCTTGTGGATCTCGCAGTCGACCCCCGTGACCCGGGCCATGTCCTGGTGACGAGCGTCGGCGGCCCGACGGAAGGGCTGTTCGCATCCCGCGATAGCGGTGAGAGCTGGGTGTCGCTTGGCGGGGCGGTCGGGCTGCTCACATGGCCCGGAAGTCTCTACCTCGTCGATGGCGACGGCCGGGTGTTCGTGAGCGCCGACGGTGGGCGACGCTTCGAGCGACGGGGGGCGATCGGCGGGTACCCGGCCGCCCTTGTAGGGGGAGGGCCGGACGAGCTGTTCGTCGCCCTCCACGACGGCACGATCAAGCAATCGCTCGACGGTGGCTCGACGTGGGCGGTGCGCGTGGCGCCGTAGCGCCCAGGTGCCTCGAGGCGGCGAGCGCGTTGTCTCCGGCTCCCCGCCCGGAATCCGTCGTCGCGCCCTCCGACGGCGAACCTAGACTCGATCGGGATGGGCGAGCGTCCCGACACCCGCCGGGTCGAGATCGTCGTCCCCGCACGCACGATCGTCGCGTTGTTCGCGGCGGTCGCGCTCGGCTGGGCGCTGCTCGAGGCGCGCGACGCGATCCTCCTCGTGTTCGTCGCGTTCTTCCTCGCGCTCGTGCTCGACACCCCGACACGGTGGCTCGAGCGGCGCTGGCGTCTGCGGCGCGGAAACGCTGCTGCACTCGTCCTGTTCCTCGTCGTGGTCGTGCTCGGGGTGCTCTCCGCGCTCTTCATCACGCCCCTGGTCGGCGCGGTGCGCGACCTGATCCAGGATCTCCCGGGGATCGTGGAACGGATCCGCGAGTCGGATCTCTTCCAGCGACTCGACGCGCGTGCCGACATCGGCGACGACCTCCAGCGGCGCGCCGAGGAGGTTGCGGGCGCGCTTCCCGCCCAGCTCGGCGATGTACTGACGCTCGGGGGCAAGGTGTTCGGGGCCGGTTTCACGCTGTTCACGCTCGGCTTCATGACGCTGTTCCTGCTCGTCGATCTCCCGAACGTCTCGGCCTCGGTGCGAGGCCTCCTGTACCCGCGCTCCGCACGCCGGGTCGCTGCGATGGAGAGCCGCATCACCGCCACGATCGGCCGGTACGCGGTCGGGGCGGTCGCGATCGCCGCGATCGCCGGCGCCATCCAGGGGACAGCCGCCTGGCTGCTGGGCGCGCCGTTCGCGCTCGCTCTCGGGATTCTCGCCGGGATGCTCGGCCTCGTCCCGCAGGTGGGAGCCACGATCGCTGCGGTGGTCCTCTCGCTCGTCACCCTCTCCGCCGGGATCCCCGAAGCGCTCGGGATGGCTGCGGTGTGCGTCGCCTACCAGCAGCTCGAGAACGTCCTGCTCGGCCCCACGATCCAGGGGAAGGCGGCGGAAATCTCGGGGTTCCTCGTGATCGCGAGCGTCGTGATCGGGGCGTCGCTACTCGGGGTCGTGGGTGCGCTCGTCGCCGTGCCGCTTGCCGCGTCGATCCAGATCGTCGTGCGCGAACTGACCGCGGCCCGTCGCGCGGCGATCGAGCTGGCGAGCGAAACGGCTCCCCCTTCCGTCGCCGACAGCAGCTGACCGCCCCGGACGCGGGGGCGACATACTGCACCTCGTGCGCGTCACGATGATGCTGGCGGACTTCGCGCAGGTGAGCGACGGAAAGCTCACCGTGGTCGGTGGCGGATGGTCGCTCACCGGGCCTGCCCCGGTTCCGTTTGGGATCGCTGTGCTCATCCGGGTGCCCTGGGATCGCGCGAACCAGGTGCACACGATGCGGCTCGAACTGCTCGACGCGGACGGCGCATCGGTCGTCCTCGAAACGGAAGAGGGGGAGGCTCCTCTCCTGCTCTTCGACGACTGGAGCTTCGAGGTCGGTCGACCCGCAGGGCTGAAGCCCGGGACACCGCTCGACTTCCCTGTCGCGGTCAACGTGGGGCCGCTTCCGCTCGACCCCGGGGTGTACGAGTGGCGCCTCACGATCGACGGCGTGGCCGACGACGACTGGCGACTCCCGTTCACCGTCCGCGAGGCGGAGCCCGTCGGGTAGCGCTGGTGTCGGCGGTTCGGGATCGGGTGGTGGGGGCGGCGCTCTATGCGCGGAGCGCCATGCGCGTCGCGGGTCGGGCGCGGCGGCTGGGTCGCGAGGAGCGGCTCGTGTTCGTGGTTGGCTCACCCCGTTCGGGCACCACCTTCACCGGGAGCGCGCTCGGCTCGCTGCCGGGTTTCGTCGATCTCGACGAGGTGCAGCCGTGGAAGCGCGCGATCCCTGCGCTGCTCCACGCGGGTCTGACCGAGGTAGACGCGGGCCACGCGCTGCGGCGGATCCTTCAGCGCGTAAGGGCGCTCGGGCTCGCGACCGGCCTTCGGGGCGTCGAGCAGACCCCGGAGACGAGTTTCGTGCTCGCAGCGGTACTTCGTGCCTATCCGCTGGCCGTCGCCGTCCACGTCGTGCGTGACGGTCGCGACGTCGTCACGAGCCTGCTCGAGCGCGGCTGGCTGAGCGCGGGACGCGACGGACACGACGACGCGCGGCTCGCGTTCGGTGCGCAGGCGCGCTTCTGGGTCGAGCCGGGGCGGGAGGCCGAGTTCACCGCAGCGAGTGACGCGCAACGCTGCGCCTGGGCGTGGCGTCGCTACGTGGAGGCTGCGCGCTCGGTGCCCGAACGGACGGTCGAGATCCGGTACGAAGACCTCGTCGCCGACCCGGTCGGGACGGCGACCCCGGTTGCTGAACGGCTGGGCGTCCCCGTCTCACGGGTGGCGACCGCGTTCGGGCGTGCGCATGACCGGTCGGCGGGTCGCTGGCGCCGAGATCTGACGGACGCTCAGGTCGCCGATGTCGAGCGTGAGGCGGGCGACCTGCTCGCGGTGCTCGGCTATCCGCTCACGACTCGGTAACAATCCGGGTACACAGGACCGCTGTGGGCGGTCGTTTCCGCGGCGCTACGCGACTGGTGCGATGAGTCCGCGGCGCTCGAGTTCGGCGAGGACTGACCCGATGCTCTCCTCAGGGGTCTGGTGCTCCGTGTCGGCGACGAGTTCCGCGTCCGTGGGCGGCTCGTACGGATCATTGACGCCGGTGAAGTGCTCGATCTCGCCTGCAAACGCGCGCGCGTAGAGCCCCTTCACGTCCCGACGCGCGCACTCCTCGACTGGGGCCTTCGCCCACACCTCGACGAACGGCCCATACTCCTCGACGAGCGCTCTGGCTCGGCGACGCGCCGCGTCGTACGGCGAGATCGCGGCGACCACGACCGCGGCGCCGTGGCGGGTGAGCCGGGCGGCGACCCAGCCGATCCGCTCGATGTTCGTGTCACGGTCCTCGCGGGTGTAGCCGAGTCCCCGGGAGAGGTTGGTGCGGACGACGTCGCCGTCGAGATATTCGACGGCTCGGCCTCTCCCCTCGAGTTCGGCGACGAGCCCCCGGCCAATCGTGGACTTCCCGGCGCCCGAGAGTCCGGTCAGCCAGACAGTGAATCCTTGCTCCAACACGACAGACATTGGTACCAGAGTCGCTGGCGTGCGAGGCCAGCCGCCGTAGCGGTCGGGCTCGCGCCGAACGGTCGGTCGCGTGCACGGCTCCGTGCGCGGCCATCCTGCGGTGCGCGGGTGACGGCCCCGCTCCGGCGGCGCGTCCGCGGTGGTCGCCGGCACGAAGTCGGCACGATCCCGACACCCCTCCGCCGCAGAGCCTGTGCGACGATTCCGGTAGGGGGGCTGGCCGCCCCCCTGGGGGGTGTTGGGGATCGATCTCTTTGGGCGCTGTTGGACTTCGGTCTATCCGTGGTGCTGGCGGACGGCGCGGGGCGGGCTACGGGACGACGGATGCGGCTGGATCCGGTGCCTCGGAGTCGGCGCCCGCCGATGCAGACCCCGCCGCCGGATCCGCTGCTTCGGAGCCGGAGCCGGTGGCGGCGACCATCGGGATCGCGGGCCGGACGACACTCCGGAAGGCGTACAGCCGTCCCCGACCGACGACGTACAGCTTCTTCGTGTCTGCGACGACGCCCGCGTAGGCACCGTCACCGAACCGCCACCGCTCCTCTCCCGTTGCCGCGTCGAGCCCGACCGTGACGCCGTTCAGCGTCGAGACGTAGACGAGACCGTCCACCACGGTCGCCGATCCGGAGATCGCGCCCCCCGCCGCGAACTTCCAGGCCACCTCTCCCGTTGCGGCGTCTAGCGCATAGAACGTTCTGTCCCACGACCCGACGTAGACGCGCCCCTTCCAGACGGCTGGTGAGCCGTACACGTAGGAGCCGGTCGAGCGCGACCAGCGGAGCTTGCCGGTCGAGGCGTCGAACGCGTACACCTTCCCGTCGGTCGCGCCGATGTACACGCGCCCGTACGCGACCGCGGGTGTCGAGTAGAACCGCCCCGTCACACCGAGCCGCTCCTGCGCCGATGCCCGCCAGATGAGACGCCCCGTGGACGCGTCGAGGCAGTAGACCCGGCTGTCGTACGAGCCGAAGAAGAGCCGATCCCCCATCGCCGCGACGGCGCTCTTCACCGCCCCGCCCGCCCGGAACTCCCAGCGGGTCTCGCCGGTCACCGCATCGAGTGCGTGCACGCGCCCGCTCCAGTCGCCCACGATCACGACTCCATCGCGTATGAGTGGGGAGGACTCGCTCGGCGCGATCTCGCGACGCCAGCGCACCTTGCCGGTGAGTGCGGTGATCGCGACGATCTCGCCGGTCGGATCCCCCTTGCCGACCTCGCTGCGGTACATGAACGCGTGGTAGACGGTCCGATCGTGGAGCGCGGGCGCAGCCGCCTGGACGCGGCCGCTCTCATATTTCCAGCGAAGTTTGCCGTCCCGTGCCCGCACCGCGAACAGCGTGCCCGTGTTGTTCGCGAAGTAGACGGTGGCGTGTCCGACCACCGGCGCGAACTCGATGAGCGACTCCGCGTGGAAGCTCCAGCGGGCCCGGTACGGCGGCTGGTGTGCGTGCGGCGAGACGCGGAGACGCTGCGCGCCAGCGCCCCACAACCCCCAGGCGATCCGGTCGGGACGTCGGGTCGTGGCGCTCGTGAGCGGCTCGATCGCGATGGGATCACGCGGGACATACTCCGCAGTCGCTTCCCCGACGATGTCGCGCGTAGCGAATCGCGCCGCGACGATCCAGCCGCCCGCAAGTGTCCCGACCAACACCGCGAGCGCGGCATAGAGGATGCGGCGGCGTGTGCTCATCCGGTTTCAGTTCGGGCCGATCGGCGCCCTGCCTGCACGCCCGCCCGGAGGCGTCGAGTTCGGATCCCGAACGCCGCTTCGTGGTGCGCGACAGTGGAGCGTGCCGGGATCGAACCGGCGACCTCCTGCTTGCAAAGCAGGCGCTCTCCCAGCTGAGCTAACGCCCCGTCCGGGACAGGGTAGCGGGGCGCGGGTTGTGCCCACCCCGATGGCTGCGTGAATCGCGGGCGAGAGGCGGTCAGGCGTACCCGAGCTCGCGCAGCCGTTCCTCGTCAAGCCCGAAGTAGTGACCGAGTTCGTGCAGCACCGTCACCCGGATCTCGCGTCGCAGCGCATCGGAATCGGGGAAGTCCTCCTCGAGTGGCCGACGGTAGATCGCGATCCGGTTCGGCAGATCGCCCGGTGCGGGTCCGCCCTCGATCCGCGGCACCCCCTCGAACAGCCCGTACAGGTCTGGGTCCTCCCGGTTCGAGACCTCGATCACGACCGCCACGTTCTCAAGGCCGGCCGCTATCTCCGGTGGGAGCTCGTCAAGCGCCGCGCGGACGACGTCCTCGAACCGCACGTCAGCGGATCACGAGCCCGAACACGGCCTTTTGGGTGTGCAGTCGGTTCTCGGCCTGATCCCAGACGAGCGAGCGCGGGCCGTACAAAACGTCCTCGGTGATCTCCTCGCCGACGTGCGCCGGGAGACAGTGGAGCACGACCGCTTCGTCGGAAGCTGCGCCGAGAAGCGTCGCGTCGATCCGGTACGGCGCGAGGTCGCGCACACGTCGATCGCGCTCCGCGTCCTGACCCATGCTCGTCCAGACGTCGGTGTAGAGCACCTGCGCACCCTCAACCGCCTCGCGCGGGTCGCTGACGAGCCGCACCGAGCCACCCCGCGTCTCGGCCTCCGCCCGCGCCGCCTCGACCGCCGCCGCGTCGGGCGCGTACCCGTCCGGGGTCGCAACCGTCATGTGGAGCCCGAACCGGCCGGCGAGCTCGAGCAGCGAGCAACACACGTTGTTCCCGTCCCCGAGGTACGCGAGCCGGATGCCATCGAGCTGCCCGAACCGCTCGCGGATCGTCATCGCGTCGGCGAGTGCCTGCATCGGGTGCGCCTCGTCGGTGAGACCGTTGATGATCGGGATCGAAGCCCAGCGCGCGAGATCGTCGACCTCCGACTGAGCGAACGTGCGGATCAGGATCGCGGAGAGAAACCGGGACAGCACGAGCGCGGTGTCGTGGGTGGATTCGCCACGCGAAAGCTGCAGATCGGCGGCCGGAACGTAGAGCGCCATCCCGCCGAGCTCCGCGATCGCGACCTCGGAGGAGATACGCGTGCGCGTCGAGGGCTTCCGGAACACCAGCCCGACCGTCCGGCCTGGGAGCACCGGCAGCTCACGGCGCCGTTCGCGCTCGATCTTCAGCTCGTCCGCGAGCGCGAGCGCGAGCGCGAGCTCGTCGTGCGTCCAGTCGCGGAGCCGCGCGAGGCTGCGTCCCTTCAGCGTGTCCGGGATCCCTGCCATCCCCGAACCCTAGATGACCGGTTCCGTGATCTCGGGCTGCCTGTTGCGGGCGACGGCGCTCGGCGTACACTCGCGCCATGTCCAGGTTCTCGCAGGCTCTCAACGAGCAGATCGCGTACGAGTTCGGCGCCTCGCAGCAGTACGTGGCGATCGCGGTGCACTACGACGCGCGCACCCTGCCGCAGCTCGCAGCGCACTTCTACCGTCAGTCGGTGGAGGAGCGGAACCACGCGATGATGATGGTGCAGTACCTGATCGACTCCGGTGACGAGGTGACGATTCCGGCGGTCGTGGCGCCGCAGGCCACATTCACGGACGATGTCGCGCCGGTCACACTCGCGCTCGAGCAGGAGAAGCGGGTGACCGCACAGATCGCGGCGCTCGCGACGACCGCGCGGGAGGACGGTGATCTCGTGGCGGAACAGTTCACGCACTGGTTCCTCCAGGAGCAGCGCGAGGAGGTCTCCTCGATGTCGGCGCTACTCACGGTGGCGGAGCGACTGCGCGACAACGTGATGCTCGTCGAGGACTACCTCGCACGGGAGTCGGGTGCAGGGGACGCAGGCGGCGTGGGCGGTCCGCCCGCTGCGGGGGGCGCGCTCTAGCAGTGCGCACGGTCACGGTCGAGACCGCGCGGCGGTCGCAACTCATCGACATCACCGCGCTCGTCCGGGAAGCCATCGCGGGGGAGCGCGGCTCGGCCGTGCTCGTCTACGTCCCGCACACGACTGCGGGCGTGACGGTCAACGAGTACGCGGATCCGCTTGTCGCACGCGACTTCGAGATGGCGCTTGAGCGGATCGCCCCCAAAGGGTGGGACTGGCAGCACTTCGAGGAGGGCGAGGACAATGCGCCCACCCATGTGCGCGCGTCGCTCATGGGTCCGTCCGTGCTGATCCCGATCCGCGACGACGGCGAGATCGCGCTGGGAACCTGGCAGGGGATCTTCTTCTGCGAGTTCGACGGGCCGCGCACGCGTTCCGTGCACGTCTCCGTGCTCGCGTAGTCGCAGGCCCGTTCGGGGCGCGGGCGGTACCCTGAGGTTGTGGCCGCGCCCGTCAGCAAAGGAGACGAGCTCGAACTCACGATCGATTCGCTCGCGTACGGCGGGAACGGGGTCGCGCGGCTCGACGGGTTCGTCGTGTTCGTACGCGGCGGCCTGCCCGGCGACACCGTCACCGCCCGGGTGACGAAGGTGAAGAAGGGGTACGCCGAGGCACGGCGGCTCGACGTTCTCTCGCCAGGGCCCGATCGGGTCGAGGCGCCCTGTCGCCACTTCGGGATCTGCGGCGGCTGCCGGTTCCAGGATCTCGCGTATCCAGCTCAGGCTGCGGCGAAGGAGTTGCAGGTGCGAGAAGCGCTCGTGCGGCTCGGCGGATTCCCGGAACCGCCACTCGAGCCGATCGTGCCGGCCAGATCGCTCTACGCCTACCGCAACAAGTTGGAGTACTCGTTTGGGGTCGATCCCGACGGCGCTCTGCGCCTCGGGTTCCACCGGGCGGGGAGTTGGGACGAGATCGTCAACGTCGAGGAGTGTCTGCTCACGACGGAGCTTGGGAACGCGATCCGGGATGCCGTTCGGGAGTGGGCGCTTTCGGAGCGCCTCACGCCGTACGACGCCAGGAGCGGCTCGGGTTATCTCCGACACCTGATCGTCCGCGAGGGGCGCGCGACGGGACAGGCGCTCGTGATGCTCGTGACTGCGCCCGGCGAACGCTTCGACGCGGACTTCCTCGTTGAGACACTGAGGCGGTTCCCCGAGGTGCGCTCGATCCACTGGGCTCAGAACCCCGGGGTCGCCGAGGTCACGAATCTCCCGACGAAGGTTCTCTGGGGGGAGGAGTGGATCGAGGAGGAGTTCGCGGGCCTCCGCTTCCGTGTCCGCCCGAACGCGTTCCTCCAGACGAACACCGAGATGGCCGACACGCTGTACGCGCTCGCGCGCGAGGCGGCCGGTCTCACGGGCGGCGAGACGGTGTACGACCTGTACTGCGGCACCGGCACGATCGGACTCTCGCTCGCGTCACAGGCGCTCGGCGTCTGGGGCGTCGAGATCTCCGAGGAGGCCGTCGCGTGCGCGATCGAAAACGCGACCGCGAACGGGATCGCGAACGCCGCGTTCTTTGCCGGGAATGTCGGCCAGTCGATCGAGGAGCTGCGTGAGCGCGCCGGCGCCCCGGATGTCGTCGTCGTCGATCCGCCTCGTGCAGGACTCGCGGGGAAGGCCCTCCGTCGGCTGGGTGAGCTCGCCGCGCCGCGCATCGTCTACGTCTCGTGCAACCCGACCACGCTCGCATCCGATCTCGCGGTGTTGCGCGACGAGTACGGCTACCGACTCCTGCGGTGTACGCCGGTCGACATGTTCCCGCACACACCGCACGTCGAATCGGTCTCGCTGCTCGAGCGCTGAGGCCGGGCCCCAGAGGGGCGTGGGGCGACTGCTACGCTCCTGTCAACCGAAGTCGACAGATCCGGGATCGACGGGCACGGGAGACACGGTGGGACTGTTCGAGCGTGAGGCACGTTGTCAGGCGGGGGCCGGCCGCCTCAGAGGCCGACTCGTCGGTTGCGCGCTCGCATCGCTCGCCACCGTACTGGTGCTTGCCACCTCCGCGAACGGCTCCGACGGCGGGCGCTACGCGACCGTGGACGACACCCATTTCATGGCCTCGTTCTACTACCTGCTGCGACCGCGGTCGTGCGCGCCCGCTGGGAAGGCGCTCCTCGGGTGGGGCGACGGGCAGCCGCGCTATGACCGGTTCGAGTGCGATGTCCGGAGCCTCGTCACGGGGCGGTCGTGCCGTGTGACGCTCAGCTTCGTCGACTCGCAGGGCTACGTGGACATGGCGTTCACCACGCCGTCCGGGCGGCTCCGGCCTACTGAGTCCGGGTGGGGCTGGGCCGCCGGCTCGCCGCGACTCTTGAGCGTTTCGGCCGGGGCGATCCGTGAGCTGTACGCGGTCGGCGACACTCGCCCCTGGAGCGCGTGCGAGAGCCGTGACATCCAGCACAACCCCGGCGGCTGGTGTGGAACGCCGCTCCTGAGCCTGCCGACGGCAACCTCGGCCTTTCGCGAACAGGGGGTACCGCGTCCCCGCCAGGCGCCCCGAGTGGGGTGACGCTCAGTACGGCGGGAGTGCGGCCCACCAGGGGCCGAGCGCCCGGAACGCCTCCCAGAACCGCTGTTTCGCGTCCTGCTCGTCGAGCGACCCGTCAATGTCGGGCGTGACGATCGCGTCGATCGTCGGCGTGAACCGCTGTGTCACACCGAACGCCACCGGGTCGAGGGCCCGGGAGAGGGGGAACGCGAGCCCGTTCAGGAAGGCGACGGTCTCTGCCCCCATCGCGACGATCAGCCGCGGCTGGACGATGTGGATCTCGCGGGTCAGCCACATGCTCGCCTCGTCCGCACCCTCGGTCCCGAACTTGAGGCAATTCGTCCCGTAGATCGAGAGCGGATCGACGCCGAGGCGCTCGAGCGATCGGAGCACGGCTTGCCCGGAGCGCCCGAAGAACGCGACGCCTTCCTGGATCTCCCCCGCAGAGGGGTGGTGCTTCAGCAGGAAGACGTCACCGAGCGGGTGCCCGGAGCCGAGAACCGGGACGTGGAGCGCATCGCCGAGCGCGAGAAGTTCGCGGCCGAGATCGTTGATCTCGTTGATCGCGCGTTCCATGTACCGCTCGCGGATCTGGTCGGTGGGCACGGGGGACACGCACCGATTCGTTCTCGGTCAACGCACCTTCTCCTTGACCTGCGCGACCCACTTGCGGGCCTGCAGGTAGGCGAGCGACTTCGGTCGGCGCAACACCTCCGCCGTACGGAGGCTGAGGAGGAACTCCTCCGCGTCGCGAAAACGGCGCATCCTGAGCGCGCCCGTTCCGATCCCCTGGAGCACGTGCGCGTCGGATCCCGCCCCCTGGAGCAGCCGGTACTTGCGGGCGAACCGGAGCGCCTCGTCGTTGTATCCCTCGAGCAGCAGGCGCGCGTTGTAGACCTCGAGGACGTCGATCTCTGCCAGGTGCCGGTGCAGCGTCGCGGGGAACGGGATCGCGTGCATCCGGTCGAACGGGTGGGGGAGATAGACGATCCCGCCCTGCGCACGGATCGCAGAGACGGTGTCCGCGAACGGCATCCCGCGCGCGATCTCGTGCTGGAGGAAAAGCCCGATCACCTCTCCCTGACCATCGGTCTTCACCTCCTCGCCGGGGATCACGATCAGCTCGCGATCTCGTGCGGCCTCGACCGCCTCGAGCGCCCCGCCGAACACGTTGTGATCGGTGATCGCGATCGCGCCGAGCCCCTCTTCCTCGGCCCGGTCGAGAATCGCCGGGACGTCCATCGCGCAGTCGTGCGACCAGTTCGTGTGCATGTGGAGGTCGGCGACGATCCAATCGCGATCGGCGAGCGGGTCGCGGTCGCGCCGCCGTGACGGGTGCGGTCGCGCCGCCGCCTCGGCGTACAGCGCCTCGTATCGACCGGCGATCGTGGCGAACGAGAGATCGGCGACCGCAGCGAGCGAGGACGCCTGCGCGGTCCCTAGCGCTCCAGGATCGGTAGCGAACCCGCGCAGCGCAGCCGCCGCCGTCTCCGCCGCGGGCTGGCCCGCCGCGGGCTCGATCAGCGCGCACCCCGCGGCGCACGCTTCGAGCCTGAGCCGTCCGGAGCCGCCAGGTGTGGCAACCACGATCGACGCCTGCGATAGGAGGTCGCGCCGTGCCGCGGGAGTCTCGGCGGTCACGACCCGGGCTCGACGTCGCACCGCGGCAGGGATCGCTGGCCGGGCGGCGAGCCGTACGGTGCGGAGCACGACGGCTTCCCAGCCCGGGAGTGACGCGACCGCCTGGAGCGCGGCGCGGGCGGCGGGGATCCCGACCGCGGACGTCTCGATCACGACGAGCCGCTGCTTCGGCGTCGGCGGGACGGGATCGACGCCTGCGGGGACGACGCGGTACGAGCCGGGGAAACGGGCAGCCGCCGATCGTGCCTCGTGCTCCCCGGGGGCGGTGAGGACATCGACCCGGGCAAGCAGTCGATCGCGCCACGCCTTGCGTGCGCCCGACGGCGCGGACGGGTCGAGGAACGTTGCGATGGTGACGCCTTCGGCCTCGAGGAGCGCGAGCGACGCGATCCCCGGACCGACCGGGTCGATCGCGTGGACGATGTCGAAGTCGCCGCAGTCGAGCGCGCGAGCGACGCTCGCGCGGACACCGACCGGGAGCGTGAGCGCGACACGCGTCGAGACCGGCAACGCGGGGGCGACCGCGACCGTTCCCTCCAGCACCCCACTCTGGAGCGCACGTCTTCCCGCCTGGAGATCGGCTGCGCGTCCCGACGGAGCGAGGATCACGACCTCGTGGCCGCGTGCGCGGAGCGCCTCCGCGAGTCCTTCCAGGTGCTGGTTCGCCTCGTGTGCGAGCGACCACGCGTACGGTGTCACCAGGCAGATGCGCTGCGACACGGTGCGGCGAGTGTAGCCCCGCCCGGGTGGCGTCGGTTCGTCCGGTCGCGGTGCCGGCCTAGCGGGCCCCTCGGGTCTCGAGCCGCTCGATCGCGCTGCCCGCGGCTCCGGCGGGTGTCCGCAGGACGATGCGGACACGATCCGCGCGGAACAGGTCGTACGAGCTCTCGAACGGGACGCCGTCCGCGTCCCACGCGGTACGCGTGATCGCCGCGAGCGGTGCCGAGCGCGGAACGCCGAGGATCCGTGCGGCCCCGGCCGATGCGCCCACGATCTCGATCCGCTCCTCCGCCTGCCCGGGGACGAGCCCGTAGACGCCCTCGATCAGCTCGTACAGCGAGCCCCCGAGCGATGCGTCGAGCAGACCCGGAAACCGGTCGGCGGGGAATCGGGCCCGTTCCAGCGAGATCGGCTCGCGGACGGCGAGCCGCACGCGGTAGATCTCGAGCACGAGTGCGCCTTCGAGGAGGCCCAGCGTCCGCGCGGTCTCCGGGTCGGCCTCGAGCGTCGTCGTCGAGAGCACGCGCGTGGCGGGGGAGAAGCCCTGGCGGCGGAGATAGCTCGGGAGCCCCGCGAGGCTCGTCAGATCGCGTTCGACGCGGCGGGCGGCGACGAACGTTCCACCGGAGCGGCCGGGGACGCGTCGGACCGAGCCCGCTGTCTCGAGCGCCTCGAGCGCTGCGCGTAACGTCGAACGGCTGACGCCGTAGCGCACGGCGAGATCGCGTTCGCCACCGAGCCGCTCGCTGGGCGCGAGCCCGCCGACCGCGATCTCCGCGAGCAGGCGGTCGCGCACCGCCTCCGCGGCCGGGCCGAGCGCGCCGGTCGCGTCGGCGCTCAGATCGCCGCCATCGCCGCGGGCGACTCCGGGAGCGTCTGGCCGCCGTCGACCACGATCGTCTGGCCCGTGACGTAGGACGCCTCGTCGGTCGCGAGGTAGAGGCACGCATAGCCGATGTCTTCGACCACGCCGAGCTTGCCGACCGGGATTGTCGCCTCCGCCTGCCGTGTGTACTCCTCGCCGAGTGCCGCGAGGCTCTCGGTCAGGATGTTCCCGGGAAGCACGGCGTTCACGGTGATTCGACGCGGCGCGAGTTCGATCGCCGCGGTGCGCATGAATCCGAGCTGTGCGGCCTTCGTCGCGCCGTAGTGCGACCAGCCCGGGAAGCCGGTGATCGGGCCGGTGATCGACGAGGTGAGGATCACGCGCCCGTGCCCGGACGCGGTGAGCGCGGGCACCGCCGCCGCGACCGTCAGCATCGAGCCACGGACGTTGACGGCGAAGATCTCGTCGATCGCCTGCGCGTCGAGGTCTCCAACGCGGCATTCGGGATAGACACCCGCGTTCGCGCACACGACGTCGAGTGCGCCGTGCCGCGCGATCGTCTCCTCGACCGCGTGTGTGCAGTCCGCTGGGTCGCCGACATCCGCCTGGATGAACGAGGCGTTCGCGCCAAGCCCGGCCGCCGCAGCTTCACCCGCCTCGGGGTCACGTCCGGTGACGACGACGTTGCAGCCCGCACGGGCGAAGACACGCGCGATCCCGAGGCCGATCCCGCGGGTTCCCCCGGTGACGAGGACGACACGACCGGTGAGCGGGGTGAACATGGCGACGATCTCCCTTCAGGCGTGGACGGAGAGGTAGCGCTCGGCGAGCGCGCAGGTGCCCGCGGTGAAGCCTGCGCCGAGTTCGGCGGCCTCGGTCGCGAACAGGTGGTGCGAGCCGATCCAGGCGACGAGCAGCAGCCGCCGCAGCAGCACGAACGTGTCGAGCTCCGCCTCGTCGGCAGCGGCAAGCGGCGCGACCGAGCGGTACCCCTCCAGCCACGCCTCTCGGAGCGCGGGAACCACCGGGTGGTCCTCGATGAACGAGACCGTCGTGGCGAAGTCGTACATGAGCCAGCCGAGGCCGCAGTCGTCGAAGTCGATCACGCGCACGCGGTCGCCGTCGACGAGGAGGTTCGCGAGCCTCAGATCGCTGTGTGCGAGACCGAAGCGGTCGGCCGCCTGCCCGTAGGCGCGGAGCCGGCGTTCGATCGTCGTGTCGAGCTGCTCGAGGATCGCATGCTCCTCGGCCCCGATTCCGAGCCCGTCCTGCCAGCGCCCCCAGTGGCCCTCGGTCCCGATCGTGGTCGAGTAGTCCCACCGGAACCGTGTGAACCCCACGGGCGGTGTCCAGCGGCGCGCGTGGCCGTGCATCCGGGCGGTGAGCGCGCCGAGCGTGCGGAAGCCTGGGACGGGATCGCCGTCCGGGTCGGGCGGCGCGCCGTCCAGCCACTCGAAGAGGACGACGTTGCGCTCGCCCGTGCCTTCGATCGCGACCGGGACGACGCGGTTGCCCGTCCCGTCGCGGATTGCGGCGACCGTCTCGACGACTCCCTCCTCACGGAGCGCGTCGATCCAGGTGAGCTCGGACTCGATCTCGTCCGTGGTGTTGTGGTACCCGGGCCGGTGGATGCGAAGCGCGGCGCGCCGGCCGTCATCAGGATCCTCGACGCGGTACGTGTGGTTCTCCGAGACGTTGACGAGCGTCGCTGTCGCGCGCGGCGAGAGTCCGTAGCGCGTGAGGGCGGCAGCCGCGATCGCGTCGATCGAAGCCTGTTCGGTCTGCCCGGTGGTCACCGCCGCGATCCTACGACGGACAGACCATTGGGGCTACTGGTCGCGCCCCTCGACGGCCGCGAGCACCCGGAGCACCTCGTCCCGGGCTCGCTCGACACTGGCCGTCGGGCCGCTCATGTAGATCCGTCCCGTCGCACCGATCATCGTGACATCCACGAGAGTGACGTCGGGTGCGACCCGTTCCGCCTCGTTTGCGGCGACCGCGGCGAACAGCGCCGGTGTCACCTCGCACACGAGCAGCGTCTCACCCGGCAACACCATCGACGCCTGGCGGTTGCGGTTCACGATCACCGCATGCTGGTCGGTGATCGCCTCGATCACGTCCACATACAGGACTTTCGGTCGCAACTGGTCCTGTGCGCTCGCCGCGATCCCCTCGAGAATTGCGGCGCCCGCCCGTTCGACGTCCTCACGTTCGGCCGCATGAACCTCGAGCACACCGAACTGGCGCTCGACGAACAGGATCCCCGGCTCGACATCCGGGACGGCCTTCAGCGCGAGGTCGATCACCCGCTCGATGGCCAGGCCCGGGGCTACCTCCACGATCAGGGCGTGCTCGCCCTCCATCGGGGGGTAGCCCCGTGCCCGCGTCGGTGTCCCCATCGCCGCCGCGAACTGCCGACAGAGATCGTTGATGGGGAGATAGACGCGGAGCTGAATTTCCGACCCGGCCACGTCGCGGATGCCTACGCCTTCCCGCCGACGAAGTGCTTCCCGAGCTCGGTGTGCGGGCGCGGGATCACGTGCGCCGAGATGAGCTCGCCGACCGCCGCAGCGGTCTCCGAGCCGGCCTCCGTTGCCGCCTTGACGGCACCGACGTCACCCTGGATGACGACGGCGATCAGCCCGTCGCCGACCTCCTCGCGCGAGACGATCGTGACGTTCGCTGCCTTGACCATCGCGTCCGCGGCCGCGAGCGCGGCGACGAACCCCTTCGTTTCGATCATTCCGAGTGCTGCTGACATGTGACCCTCCCAGGTCGATGGAACGGTGTGTGGTTCGGTGTGTGCGGTTCAGCCTGTGGGCTCGTCCACGAGCCCGATGATCAGTGCGTCGATCGGTGGATGTTCCGGGGCGAAGTACGACGCGGCCACCGATCCGGTCGCGATCAACACGACCTCGCCGGGGCCCGAGCCGAGGGCATCGAACGCGACGAGCCGTCCGCCACCCTGCAGGTCGACCTCGAGAAACGCGCCGTGCGGCACGGCGGTGAGGCGCTTCGTTGCCCAGATGGAGCCGCAGACAGTGCCTTTCAGCATCGCTTCTCCTTCTCGATGGTCACTCCGAGTGCCCGGGCGCGGTCACGCCCGAGCGGGGTCAGAACTGCGCCCGGACCGAGCAGGAGGCGCGCTCCCGCGGTCGCGGCCTTCTCGACCGTCCGTTCGGTGACGGCGCCACGGTCGACCCGGTGAGTGGAGGAACCGCCCGCCGGGCGCGTGTCGCCTCCATGCCCGAACGTGAACCGTGCCCGTCCGCTCGCGAGGGCGCTGCGACCCTCGGGAGTCTCGGCCCGGCGGAGGACGAGTTGGACGAACGCGTCGAGCTCCGCGTCGTCACGGATCGAGACGGTCTCGGCCGTAGTCGCCCCTGCGGTGGAACCTGCGCCTGCGGCCCCTGCGGCGCGGTCGCCAGGCCGGTGGACGGCTGCGACCGGCGGCGCGGGAACCTGCGGAACCGGGTCGTCGTGTCCGGGGCCGCGATGGTCGAGCGCGTCGGCGACGAGCCCGGGGATGATCTCCTCGAGCGCGCGCTTCAGTGCCTGGCGCACCGCCGGGTCGGCAATCCCGGGATGGCCGTTCGAGCTGGCGGACTGGGCGGTGCTCATCGCTCCGACTCCAGCGCTGCGACCGCCGCGTCGGCGGCCATGCGCACCTCGGACTCCGCGCCAGACAGGTACACGCGCCCGGTCGCACCGACCATCCGGTAGTCCACGACCTTGATCCGTGTTGCCTTCTCCGCCTCGTTCGTCGCGAGGATCGCGTACGACGCGGGCTGCACCTCGAGCACGAATAGCGACTCACCAGGGAGCAGCATCGAGCCGATCTTGTTCCGGTTGATGAGAAACGCGTGCTGGCCGTCGACGCGGGAGATCGTTCGCCGCGCGAGGATCGTCGGTCGCATCGCATCCTCGGGGCTCGCACCCAGCGCCTCGAGCACCGCATGCGCCGCCGATCGCACCGCCGCGGTCGAGCGGGAGTGGAGCTCGAGGTAGCCGAACTGGCGCTCGACCATCAGGATCCCGGCCTCGACGCGGTCGTGCTTGAGGGCGATATCGGTGAGCGGCTCGATGTCGAGCCCCGGGGCGACCTCGATGATCTGAGCTGCCATCCCGCTGCGCGGGAGCCGTCCCCGCACCCAGGTGCCGAGGTAACACATCGTCTGCGGCTGCAGCTGATCGATGAAGATGAACGATCGGAGCTGGGTGCCGGTGGCGGTGGCGCTCATGCGCGCACCAACTCTCGGAGCTCCTCGACCACGATCCGGCGGATCTCATCGCGGATCGACTCCGACCCGTTCTCGGTGGCCGCGGGTCGGGTCTCGGGCGCGGGTGGAACCGGGGGCGCCGGTGTTGCGGCCCACGGCTCGAGCCCCGTGAAGTCGCCGAACGCGACAGCTGGGTCGGAGGCGTAGGCGACGCGCGTCCACTGCACGAGATGGCGCGGCTCGAGGTTTTCGGCAACGGAGGAGCGGCCGAAGAAGCCCGTCCCGATCGTCATCGTCGGCGCGAGCGCCGTCCCGAAGCCGGCCGATCCCGTGCTGCCACCGACGTTGACCGAGACGCGGAGCACCGGAACCGCGGCGCCGTACGCAAGCACGGTCCGGGGGTCACGCGAGTGGATCACCGCGGAGTGGCCGGCGCCGCCGATTCGGAGCATCGCCTGCGCGGCTGCGATCCCGCGCCGCGCATCCGGGACGCGCACGAGCCCGAGCAGCGGGAACAGCTTCTCGCGGGCGAGCGGCTCCTCGCCGACAACGAGCGCGAACGGCGCGACGAGGATCCGTGTCCCGGACGGCACCTTGATCTCGGCCTCGTCCGCGAGGATCTGCGCGTCCTTCCCGAGCAGGTCGAGTCGGATCCGCCCCTCGGGGAACAGCCGCTCGCGTGCCCGCTCGACCTCGTCGGGGGAGAGGACGTACGCGCCCGCCCGACCCAACTCCCGTGTGAACGCGTCGGCGACCCGTTCCTCCACGATCGCGACCGACTCGTTCGTGCAGAGGATCGAGTTGTCGAACGACTTCGAGTCAACGAGCAGTCGCGCCGCAACGGGGAGGTCGGCGCTCGCGTCGATGAACGCGGGGACGTTCCCCGGCCCCACACCGATCGCGGGGTTGCCCGACCGGTGCGCGGCCCGCACGACGGCGGTGCCACCGGTGGCGAGGATCACGTCGGTCGTCTCGTCGCTCATCAGCGCCTCGATCAGCGGGATCGACGGCTCCTCCACCACCTGGACGGCGCCGTCGGGGGCGCCCGCCCGCACCGCCGCGTTCGCGAGGCGGCGTGCCGCCTCGACCGAGCACGCGCGCGCGAGCGGATGGGGGCTGACGACGATCGCATTGCGTGTCATCAGCGAGAGGATGATCTTGAAGTTGATCGTCGCGATCGGGTTCGTGGACGGCGTCAGCGCGAACACGACCCCGGCTGGGTGTGGCAGCTCCACGATCTTCCGGTCGGGATCGACCCGCGCGCTCGCGAAATCCTGGCCGCGGTACGTCTCCGCCACGCCACGCGAGCACAGCTCGTTCTTCAGCCGCTTGTGCTCGACGACACCCATCCCCGTCTCGCGGACAGCCCACTCGGCCATCTCCGCCGCGTCTGCGTGGGCAGCCTCCGCTACCGCCTCGACGATCCGCGCGACCCGCTCCTGGTCGAACCCCGCGAAGGCGGTCGCCGCCCAGTGCGCGCGCTGCAGCATCATCCGGGCGCGCGGGACACCTGGCGGGTCGGTGCGGGCCAGTTCGACGAGGCTCATGCGGCGACGGCCTTCCGGCGCGGGGAGGTGCCGCGCAGCTCGGCGAGTGCCTGACCGATCGAGACCTCCGTCCGGTCGAGCGTCTCGTCCACCAACTCGGGTCCGAGCAGGATCCCCGGCTTGTACTGGAGTACCTGCGGGTCGAGCGTCGAGAAGATCGCCCACACGCCGTTCGCGTAGAGGTGCTTCATCACGAGCTTCGCCCCGGTCGGGTGCGCGAACTCGAGACCGATCACGACACCGTCCTGGCGGATCCCCACGAGCCAGTCGGGGTACAGATCCTGGATCGCGCGGAGTCCCGTCTGGAATCGGTCGGCGATGTAGTGGACCATCGAGCGCACCTCGGGTCGACCGCAGATCTCGATCACCTTCAGCCCGACGATGCAGCCGAGTTCCGCGCCGCCACCGGTCGAGATGTGGCCGAACCCGTCCTCCTTCAGCCAGGCCGAACACTCCTCGCTCACCACGACGCAGGCGATCGGATACATCCCGCCGGTGATCCCCTTGCCGATCACCAGGATGTCCGGCTCGATCCCGGACTTCGAGATCCCCCACATCTCACCGGTGCGCATCAGCCCGGTCTGCACCTCGTCGGCGATGTAGAGAGCGTCGTAGCGCTCGCAGAGAGTCTTCACCGCACGCAGATACCCGGGCTCGGGGAGCGGGAACCCGTAGGTGGCGGGGATCGTCTCCATGATCACCGCCGCGACATCGCGCCCCTTCAGCGCGTCCTCCATTGCGGTCAGGTCGTTGAAGGGCACCTGGACGAACTCCTCGGGTCGGTCGGCGAGAAACAGGGTCGAGAAGCGGTCGTCCCCAGTCGCGACCGCGAGCCCGGTGTGCCCGTGATACGCCTTGACGATCGAGACGATCTTCCGCCGCTTGCGGGTATGTCGCGCGGTCTTGATCGCGATGTCGATCGCCTCGCCACCGCCCGAGGCGTAGATGACCCGACGCATGTTCGGTGAGCACGTCGCGACGAGCGCTTCGGCGAGCGCGGTCCGTGCGAGGGCGGGGAAGTGGTGGTTGCCGATGTCGAACCGCTGCATCGCCAACTCGAGCGTCGCGATCAGTTCCGGGTTGCGGTGGCCGAGGTTGTACGTGCCCCCGTTCAGGTGGACGTCGATCAGCCGACGCCCGTCCATATCCCAGAAAAGGTATCCCTCGCGGCGGTCGATCACGAGATCGATTCCCGCGTCCTGCCAGAAATCGGTCTTGTTCGGGTTCCAGAACGTGCGCGACCGCTCGAGCAGGTCTTCCTTCGAGTTGTAGGAGAAGAACCCGTAGTCGTACATCGCCTCGCCCTTCGGATAGAGAAACCGTATCGGGGTTTGTAGCAGACCAAATAAGACCATGCAAGTCGATATGGTTGAAGCGTTGTCTGCTCGCGGCCTCGGGCGCCATGACCTCTGGTGGCGCGGTCTAGAGTCCCGTCGACCACGATCTGCTCTCGCCGATGAGCCAAGACCCCTCCGTGCCACCCACTCCGATCGGTCGCTATCGGCTGATGGACGCCCAGCGGGTGAACCTCGACGGGTTCGCGGTCGAGGATCCGGCGCTCGGGCTCATCGCGCTCCACTCCCCCAACGATCCCTCGCCGTCGCTCGTGATCGAGGACGGTGTCGTCGTCGAACTGGACGGAGTGCCGCGCGAGCAGTTCGACGTGATCGACGCATTCATTGCCGCGCGCGGGATCGATCTCGACGTCGCTGGCGACGCGATGGCGCTCGGCGACCTCGACCTCGCGCGCATGCTGGTGGATCCCTCGGTGTCGCGGCCCGAAATCGTGCGCCTGTGCGGCGGGCTGACACCCGCGAAGAGCGCAAGGGTCGTAGCGGTGCTCCGACCCGCGGAGTTGATCATGGCGGTCACGAAGCTCCGTGCCCGGCGGACGCCCTCGATCCAGGCGCACGTGACGAACTACCGCGACGACCCGCTGCTCCTCGGGGCCGACGCGGCGACCGCGGCGCTGTTCGGGTTCCGCGAGGTCGAGACGACGGTGCCCGTCCTCGGCGACGCGGCATCGAACGCGGTCGCGGTCACGATCGGGGCCGCGTGCGCGTCCCCCGGAATGCTCGTCCAGTGCGCGGTCGAGGAGGCGATCGAGCTCGAACTCGGGATGCGCGGCTTCGTCTCGTACGCCGAGACCGTCTCCCTCTACGGGACGGAGGAGGCGTTCGTGGATGGCGACGACACGCCGTGGTCGAAGGCGCTCCTCGTCTCCGCCTACGCGTCCCGCGGAATGAAGATGCGCGTCTCGTCCGGCGCGGGCGCCGAGCTGCTGATGGGGCAGGCGGGGGGCCGTTCGATGCTGTACCTCGAGTCGCGGTGCGTCGCAATGGCGCGCGCGATGGGGGCGCAGGGCGTCCAGAACGGCGGGATCGACGGTGCCGCCGTCGCGGGGAGCGTCCCCGCGGGCGTCCGCGGCCTGATGGCGGAGAACCTGCTCGTGATGATGCGCGGACTCGAGTCGTGCTCCGGGAACGATGCGCTGATGTCCGAATCGGATGTCCGGCGGACTGGGCGCACGCTCCCGATCATGCTCGCCGGAACCGATTTCATCTGTAGCGGGTTCGGGTCGATCCAGAAGTACGACAACGGGTTCGGGCCGAGTCAGTGGAACGCCGAGGACCTCGACGATTGGCTCGTGCTCCAGCGTGACTGGGGGATCGACGGCGGTCTGCGCACCCCGACACACGACGAGGTCGCGCGGCTGCGCCGACGCGCCGCCGGGGCGGTGCGCGCTGTCTACCGCCACCTCGGTCTCGCAGACTTTCCGGAGGAGCGGATCGAGGCGGTGGTTGATGCGGCCGGGTCGCTCGACCTCGACCCACTTGACCCGCTCGTCGTTCTCGACGCATCCCGCGCGATCCACGAGAGCGGGATGACCGGGCTCGACGTCGCGCGTGCGCTCCACGAGACCGGTTACGACGTGGAGGCGGAGCGGGTGCTCGCGATGCTCCGCGCGCGGGTGGACGGCGACTACCTCCAGACCGCTGCGGTCTTCGACGAGGGGATGAACGTCCTCTCGGCAGTCACCGACCCGAACGACTATGCAGGCCCGGGCACGGGCTACGAGCCAACCCCCGAGCGGCGGCGCGAGATCGACTCGATCCGCCAGCAGCGCTCGGTTGCCGACCTCCGAGCCGCGCAGGCGGCGGGCGCGACGGATGCGCTCCGGGAGCGCGGCGTGGCGCGTCACGGGAGCGGCCCGCTCGACGTCGTCGTTGGTGTCTCTCCTGCCGTGGGGAGGGAGATCTGGCAGACGCTTTGCGGTCTCAGCGTCGTCGATGCGCTGCGCGAGGTGCTCGCCGGGCTTGAGGAGGAGGGGTGCGTCGGGCGGATCGTGCGGGTCGAGGACACCACCGATCTCGGGCTGATCGGGTTGCGCGCGGCGCGGCTCGCCGGGTCGGGGATCGCGGTGGGGCTCCAGGCGAAGGGGACGGCGCTGATCCATCGCCGGGACCTCGCACCGCTCGCGAACCTCGAGCTGTTCAGCGTCGCGCCGGCTCTCAGCTCCTCCCTCTACCGGACGATCGGGGCGAACGCGGCGCGGCACGCCCTCGGCGGTGTCCCCGAGCCGGCGAGGATGCCACCCGTTCATGAGGCGATCGAGGCCCGGTACCACACCGCGGTCGTCGCCCTGATGGAGATCGAGCGCGCCTGCTGCGGGCTCGCCGCCGGGATGACCGAGTTGGAGCTTGAGTCGTGAGCGGCGCACGAGCCCTCTCCGGTCGCGACCGCGACGCGATCACCCTCGACGCGGTGCTTGCCGGCGAGCTTGCGCCCGAGGACGTCCGGATCCACCCGGAGACGCTCGAGCGTCAGGCGGCGGTCGCCGAGGCGCACGGCAACCCGCAACTCGCGGCCAATCTCCGGCGCGGCGCGGAACTGGCGCTGCTCGACGACGCCGAGGTGATGGGCGCGTACGAGGCGCTGCGCCCGGGTCGCTCCAGCAGCGATGACCTCCTCGCGCTCGCAGCGCGCCTGCGTGAACGTGGGGCGACGCTCTGCGCGGCGCTCGTCGAGGAGGCGGCTGACGTCCACGGACGCCGTGGCCTCGTCGCGTGACGCTCGTCGCGGGGATCGACATCGGCAACGCGACGATCGAGCTGGTGCTCGTCGACAGCGCCGCCCCGACCCGTCCCATCGCGTGGGACACGGTTCCGTCGGGTGGGGTGAAGGGCTCTGCGGTCTCCCAGCGACGCGCGGCGGCGCTGCTCGAACGGGTTGAGCGGCGGGTCGGTGCGCGCGCCGCCGTTGTCGCGGTCGCTCCGTGGCGACCGGTGCGAACCGCAACAGCGGCGCTTCCCGAAGCCTCAGGCGCGGCGGGGCGCCTCCGCGTCGTCGCCTCGGGTGACCGAACAGTTGGTGGCGAGGGAACGGGGATCGGCCGCCCGGTCGCGCTCGCCCGTCTGGACAAGATGGACGGCCCGGCGGTGGCTGTCGCTGGACGTGAGGTCGGCTATGTCGAGGTTGCGCGTGCTGTGGGCGATGCGCTCGCCGGGGGTCACGACGTCGTTGCGGTGTTGCTCGAGAACGACGAGGCGGTGCTCGTCGCGAACCGGTTACCGCGACCGCTTCCCGTCTACGACGGGATCGACGCGGCGGAGATCCTCACCTGCGAGCGGGTCGGGGTCGAGTGCCGCCCGCGAGGGCACCGGCTCCGGTCGCTCAACGACGCGCTCGTGCTCTCGACGGAGCTCGGGCTCGATGGGGAGGAGGCAGTGCGCGCGGCCACGGTGACGCGGGAGCTCGACGATGTGTCGGCGGCAGTCGTGGCGCTCGGGCCCGCTGCGGGCGGCGCGAGTGGCACGGGCGGCGCGTGGGTCGAGCTCGCCGGGTCTGACGGCCCCCGCAGGGTTTCTCTCGACGAGGCGTTGGGAGAGCTCGCCGATCGGCCACCCGGTCGTGCACGGCGACTCGGTGTCACCGGGCCGGACGGGGTGGTCGAGGAGGTTGAGGTGGACGATCTCGCGCTCGTCGATCTGGGTCGCGTCGCGGATGCCGTCCTCGTCCGTCGTGCCGCGACTCGGTCGCGCGCGTTCGCCTACGCCGCGCTCGCGAGCAACCCCGCAGATGTCGCCGGGCCCGAGGTGCTGGCAGCGGAGACCGGGAGAGAGACACGCGTCGTCGCGGCCGAACCCGTCGCGGCGAGGCTCGCCGCGCTCACGACGCCCGGGGCGAGCGCGACAGACGTGACGGTGCTCGATCTCGGTGGAGGTTCGCTCGACGCGATCGACGGAGACGGCGCGGTGGTGGTTGCGGGGTGCGGCGACCTGCTCACCGCAGCGACCGCTGCGGCGCTTGGCGTCTCCGCCGCTGCGGCCGAGTGGGCGAAGCGCGGTCCGTCGTTCCGGGTCGAGGGGCCGCAACTGCTCGCGGCGGAGGACGGATCGCGCACCCCTCTGCCGGATCCTCTCGATGGAGGGCTCGTCGGCCGCCTCGTGGTCCCCGGACCCGTTGGGCTGCTGCCGATCTCGTCCACGCTCGGGCCGGGCGAGTGGCGCATCCTCCGCAGGCGCCTGAAGCAGGACATCATCGGTGGTGCGGTCAGGCGGGCGCTCGCGGGACTCGGTCGCCACCCGGTCGAGGCGATTGTCGTCGGTGGGCCTGCAGGCGACGACGAGGTGCTCGCTGTGCTCGCTGCGGTGCTCCCCGAGAACGCACGGATCGGGCGCGGCAACGCCGCCGGGGTGCTCGGCCACCGGCACGCGGTGGCGTACGGACTCGGGCTGCTCGCGATCGAGCAACTCGGCGAGACTCCCCGCCACGACGGCTGACGCGGAGACGTGCGGTCGGGTGCGGCGTGTAGCCTCGCCTGCATGAGCGATGTGACGATCGAGGTGCGCGCGAACGGCCCGCTCAAGGTGACGGGGTCGATCGAGGTGCTGGACGCCGAGGGGCGGCGGTTTGCGCTTCCACCCGGCTCGGCGGTCGCGCTGTGCCGCTGTGGCCACTCCAAGAACAAGCCGTTCTGCGACGGCTCGCATCGTGCGGAGGGGTTCGCCCCGGACGACTGCGCGCCGCGCGCCGACTAGTCGGCGGAGCGCTGCGGCTTCCAGGGCGGGTACCGACCGCTCCGGTTCCGCTGGCACCCGGTTCGCGAAGCCCCCTCGCGTCGAACGGTCGCGCTAGGTGTACTGACCACAGACGTGTGAGACGCGGCTGATGGGTGGTCGGG
>CAYXAS010000009.1:5881-49182 GCA_964461665.1 uncultured Gaiellales bacterium | reverse complement strand
GCCAGCAGGCCGAGACTCAAACCAAACAGCCTGCATGAAACCCGGAGCGGTTCACTCGCCCTCGTCCACTGGAATCCGTCGGACGCAGCGACCGTCGTCCAAATGTGGGATGTGATGCCGAGGTTCAAGGATGTGTGGTCGGCGCTCCGTGACGGCGGCGTTGGGTCCGGCACACCCGCAAACCACTTCGAACTCCTCTGGGTCCCAGTCGAGGTGTGCGTCGGCTGGACGGGATCGCTGAACCAGGACGGACGAGCTGGCGTCTATCTGTTCCCCACGAGCTCGCTGTCGAATCTCGACGTCGGAAGCAACAATCGCGCAACGCTCCTCCGGCGGGGCACCATCCTGAGCCTCATGGCCGTGGCACGGACCGCCGGATCGTGGTGTCCGCTTCCTCTCTGGCCCGCGCTCTTTGCATCTTCACGATCGCCGGACCTCTACCTCGCACAGCGGCGAGAGTTCGACGAGCGGTTCTCGTCTGCGCACCTAGCCGAGTAGCGACGGGTCCCCGTACCTGTCGCCCCTGCTGGGTGTCACACCAGAAGCCGGGAACCCGGCGACCATGTCGGGATTGTCCTCCCGTGAGGCCACGCTCGCCTGTGCCCACGGGCAGGACGCGTCAGCGGTGGTAGGTCCGCTTCGCCTTGCCGAACCCGGGGAACCGCTTCGGGTTCGTCGTCGTCATGTCGATCTCGAGCCCCAGGGTGCCGTCCCTGGCCACCTGCACGGCCACGATCCCGAGCGGCGGGCCCTGGCCCAGGGTGTAGCCGACCGGTCTCGGAGCCCACCATGGCGGCTGTGCGACCCCCGGTGGCAACTCGTACGCGAGAGAGCTCAGCGTGTACACGACCACCCCGGTGTCGCTCGTGACGCGATCGGGCGCCGGCACCCCGGACGGAACATCAAGCGCGTACTGCTTCGGGTCTCCGGCGGGATCGTTCAGCCAGCCGGTGGAGAACACCCACCGGTTCGTATCGACCTCGTGCGGCGCAAGCGCCAGGTGGCAGTACGCATACGTGTTCTTCCCGGCGACGATCCCTGACGGGATATGACCGGTCGCCGCGCGGAGCGTCTCGAGGGAATGGCAGCTGTAGCCGATTGTGCCGTCCAGGAACCAGTTGCCGGACGCCGCGCCCGGGACGTCATGGTCGATCTTGCCGAATCGAGGCTGGGCTGTCCGTTGGAGGTACCGCTCGAACACCGAGCGGAGCGCTGGCGTGAAGTACGGGAGCGGGTCAGCGGTGTAGGGCTTCCACGCCTCGCCGAACGTGTAGCTGTAGGGGTTCGCGAGCCCAGTCAGCCAGGTGCGCGTGTCGAACACGTTGAAGTCGAGAGGGTTGTCGCGCTGCCGACCGAACTCCTGTCCCGCCCTCACCGCAACGTCGAGCTGGATCGACTGCCTGCCCGGCAGCACCGCGGCGTACGACTGCAGAACCCCGGAGAGTCGGTTCACCACCATGTAGACGCTGATCACGCCACACCCGTGGTCGATGACCACGCGGGTCGAGGTCTGCGAACCCAACGACTGCACCTGGATGATGCGCCCTGCCGCCGGCGTCGTGACGGCCACATAGTCGGCCTCCGTCCGGGTCTCCGCAGCCTTCGTCAGCGCGGTCAGCCCGATGTAGCCGTGGTCGACCGGCGTCACATGGTCTCCCACCATCAGTCCGTAGGGAATGGAAGGCGCCATGCTCGCGACCGGGACGACCGGGCTGGTGAACCTCACGCTTGACGGGTCGCATGTCGGCTCCGGGAGGCCGAACACCCGGGCGAGCGTCGGGTACCACGGCGGCCGACCCGGCGTCACCGTTCTCGGCATGTCAGTCGGCAGCGCGTAGCGCACCCGGCCACCGTCACAGATGCCCACGCCGCCGCCCGCCCAGGCGATGCGACCGCTCTCTCCGCATGGCCCGCCCACACGAAAGTCAGAGTCGCCACCGCCCGACCCGGCGCCGCCGCCTGATCCCGCGCCACCGCCCGACGCGTTGCCACTGCCGGTCGATGTCGCCCACGTGAGTTGCCCCGACGCCTTCTTACGGCACACGAACCTGCCAGCGGCCACTTTCGCGCCGTTGACCGTGCAGCTCCCGAGCGCCCACACGAGCTTCCCGGAGGCGCTCTTCCGGCAAACGTACACCTTCCCCGGCCCGCCTCGAGCGCCGAGGACGTTGCAGGACGCGCCGGGCGCCGGCTCTACGCCCGCGCTCGTGGTGCCAAACGCGGTGCCCCCCGCGCCGATCATCACCGCAGCCGCGGTGGTGATCACACCGAGCACTACCCGGTGACAAAGCATCGCGCCATGAGTCTGCCATGTGAGTGACGGATCGCCGCTCGAGCGTGGCCGACCTCGCCGACAGCCGGGTGGCGGGTCGGGCGGGCGCGCCCGCGCTACCCGAGCCGCACGGGGACCTCGACCAGGTGGATCACCGCCCCATCCTCCGCAGACCGCTCGAACACCCGGAGTACTGCATCCCCTTCGCCCTCGAACCTGATCGGCACGTCGAACACGCCCCGACACCCGGACCCGCACGTCGCGGTCACGAACGTCGCCGCCAGCAGCTTCCCGCCCTCCCCAACCAGCTCGTAGAGGAATGTCGCCTCATAGACGTTCGCGGAACCGGAGAGTCGGAAGGGACTCGTCACCGTCTCCCCGGGTGTCGGGCGCTCCACGAGAATCGGGGGGGGGGCGACTGCCTCGTACAGCTCTCGGGTCTGCTCGCCCACGACCACCACGCCGTCGGTGGAGAAGGAACGCACGGGCTCGCCGTCGAGTCGCAGCCGCATCGCGGAGACATCCGGGAACTGGGTCGCTGTGAACACGAGCTGGGCGAGTCGCGCGCGGAGCACGTCGGCCCCGGAGCCGTCGTCGAGCGCCCCGGACACATCCACCGTCACCACATGACCCTCGACCGCGAGACCGAGCAGGTGCACGTCTCGCGGGATCGCGGATGTGAGTCCCGCACCGACATCGTTGTCGGTGGGGCCTTCGAGAAGTGCGACCAGAGCGCCCTCCAGCCGGTCACCCTCCACGTCGCGCTGCACGACGCCGAGCGCATCGCCTCGCACGAGATACACCGAAACCCGGGTCGGGGGTGTCGTAGCGCTGCCGCAGCCGACCGCGGTCGCCAAGACGCCTCCTAGCACGATCAGCAACACGAGTCTATGTATTTGCACTGCGTGCAATATACTACTGTTCCACGAGCGCGATCGCCGCGGCCTCGATCTCCGCCTCGGACAGCAGGACGAGTCGCGCTGCGTCACCGAGAGGGATGAACGAGTCCTTGCTTGAGACGCGCCCGATGCGACCGTGGAAGCCGCCTGCGACCGCCTCGGCGACAATGCCCTCGCCGAGGCCGCCAGTCCGACGCGTCTCGTCCACCACGAGCAGCCGACCCGTCACCCGCGCCTCTCGGAGCACATGCTCGATGGGTAGCGGTGCGAGCCAGCGGAGATCCACGACCCGGACGCGAATCCCGCGGTCGAGCAGGCGGTGCGCCACGCGCAGCGACATGTGCAACCCGTTCGCCCACGCCACGATCGTGAGGTCCTCCCCGCCGAGGTGTGTCCGCGCAGCGCCCACCGCGATGTGCGAGTCGGACGGGGAGCCCAGCCAGAGCCCATCGCCTGCCTCGTGCAGATCGCGGGTGTGGTACAGCGCGATCGGTTCGAGGATCACGCAGACCGAGCCGTCCGTCTCGGCGGCCGCGACGCACGTCCTGACGATCGCGGCGGCATCGTCCGCGCGGGCTGGCGACGCGATGACGAGGCCCGGGATGTCGCGCAGGACCCCAAGCCCGTTGTCATTGTGGAAGTGACCGCCAAACCCGCGCTGGTACCCGTATCCCTGGATCCGCACCACCATCCCGTTCCGATAGGCCCCATTCGAGAAGAACTGGAGCGTCGCCGCCTCCCCTCGAAGCTGATCCTCTGCGTTGTGGAGGTACGCGAGGTACTGGATCTCGGGTAGCGGTACGAACCCCGACACCGCGGCGCCGAGCGCGAGGCCGAGGATCGAGGTCTCGTCCAGCAGCGTGTCGAACACGCGACGGTTGCCGAAACGTCCCTGGAGGCCACGCGTGACGCCGTACACGCCGCCCTTCAGCCCCACATCCTCGCCGAACAGGATCGTCTGGGGACGCCGTTCAAGGACATCCACCAGTCCCGCATTGAGCGACTGCGCGAGCGTGACGGGCTCGCCGGGTCCGAACGGCGCCGTGCCGGCTGCGCTCCCGACCCGGTCCGGGCGCCGCGGTGCGAGCGGCCGCATCACCTCGTCCGCGGTAGCAAGCTGCGGGCGCGAAACCGCGTCGAGCGCCCTCCCCCACGTCCGGTCGCGTGTGGCGAGGACATCGGCGGCCAGATCCGCCCCTGTCGCGAGTCCAGCATCGACGAGCACGCGCGCGGTCGCCAGCAGGGGATCCAGCGCGTAGTCGGCGCGGATCTCGGCACCCGAGCGATAGGCAGTCTCGAGATCCGCGCCCGCGTGCGAGAGGTAGCGGACAGTCCGGAGGTGAAGCACCGCAGGATGGCGGTGCTCCCGCACCCAGTCCACGAGCTCGCGAGCGGCAGCGCGTGTGGCCCCGACGTCGGCCCCTGACACCTCTTCGACAACGAACTCGGGGCGCCCGTGAAGCGACTGGCCGACCCAGTTCTCAGGCGTGGGCACGCTGATCCCGATCCCGTTGTCCTCGCACACGAAGAGGAGCGGCAGCGGCTCGCCGCGGTACGCAATGTGCGCCGCCGTGTTCAGCGCGGCCTGCGCCGTGGCGTGGTTGAGCGACGCGTCACCGAACGAGCAGACGACGACGGCGTCATCCGGCCACGGGCTTGCCACCCCGAGCTCGCGGGCTCGCTCGATCGCCCAGGCGAGGCCGACTGCGCGCGGGACGTGCGACGCGATCGTGGAAGTCATCGGCAGGACCGCGAGCGACGGGTGTCCGAACACCTTGTGTCGGCCGCCCGAGATCGGCTCTTCGACCGCGGCCGCCATGCCGAGGAGTACGTCCCAGACGCCGTCGTGCGCAGCCTGTCCGGCGCGGGCGAGATAGAACGCGCCCGAGCGGTAGTGCAGCAGCGCGGGGTCGGTGGTCCGCAGCGCGAGCGCAACCCAGGCGTTCGACTCGTGCCCGGCGGACCCGATCGTGTAGAAGCCGCGCTTCTGCGCCTGGAGCCGACGGGCTGCGTGATCGATCGACCTCGAGTCGACCTGCGCGCGCCATGCCGCCGCTAGACCGTCCACCGGGACGGGAGCGCCGGGACGGAGCGCTCGGATCGCTTCGACGAGATGGTGCTCCAGCGGGTCGAGCGGATCCCCAGTCACGGCTGCGCACGCTAGACGAACGCGCCCGTCACCCCGGATAGTCGACTCGGTTCGCGGCCGGGCTTCGCTAGCGGCGCAGGAGGTTGCGCACGACGAAACCGAGATTCGCGGGGCGTTCCCCGAGACGGCGCATCAGATACGGGTACCACTCGCGCCCGTACGGCGTCGCGACGAGCACCTTGAACCCTCGACGTGCGAGCGCGAGTTGGTACGCGGGGCGCACGCCGTACAGCATCTGGAGCTCGAACCGGTCGCGCCCGATCCCGTGCTCGTCCGCGAACGCGATCACGGCGTCGATCAGCCGCTCGTCATGGGTCGCGACGGCCGCGTACGCCCCACCGGTCAGCGCCCGTTCCACCAGCCGGCGATACGCCTCGTCCACATCCACCCGGTCGGGGTACGCGAGTTCGGGGGACTCGAGATATGCCCCCTTCACGAAGCGCAAGTTCGGCCGGAGCGGGAGCAGCGCCTCGAGATCCGCCTCGGTGCGGTAGAGGTAGGCCTGTAGCACCGTCCCGATTGCCGTACGGCCGCTCTCGCGCAGGCGTCGGTAGATCCGAATGGTTGCGTCCACGGTCGCGGAGCCCTCCATGTCGATCCGGACGAACGTCGCGAAGCGCTCCGCCACATCGACGAGCCGAGCGACGTTCTCGTACGCGAGCTCCTCGTCGAGCGATAGTCCGAGGTGCGTGAGCTTGAGGGCGACGTTCACGGGCAACCGTTCCGCGGCGAGTCGCTCGAGCACGCGCTCGTACTCGTCCGTGACGCTCCGCGCCTCGGTCGCATCGTTGACGGCCTCCCCGAGAATCGTCGTGTTCGCATGAAGTCCCTGCTCGGCGAGGCGGTGAAGCACCACGACGCACTCGTCGAGGGTCTCACCGGCGACGAACCGCGAACCCCCGAGCCGCATCCCGTGCCGATCGGCGAGCCGTCGCACCCGCGGGCTGTCAGCCGCGCGGAGGATCGCCGCCCGCAGTAGCCGGTTGACGGCCCTCGGGACTGTCATGCGCCGTGTCCGTGCGCCCCCGTCGCAAGCCACGCCTCGAGTCGCGCGACCTCGTCTCGATCGAGGTCGCGGAGCGGACCGCGAACGTCCGGGCGGATCGGGACGCCGCGTGCTGCGAGGACACGCTTCGAGGCTGCGTGGCGCGGGAGCGCGTCGAGCCCCGCCCGCAGAGCGCCCACTGCCGCAGCGGAGGCTTCAGAGGGGTCACGAACGACCGCGGCAACCGCCGCGGGGAAGACGCCCGCGAGCGCCGACACCGCGCCGATCGCGCCCGCCTCAAGTCCTCGATGCAGCAGCGCCTCGGGGCCGATGAAGACGTCGAGCCCCTCGATCAGGTACGGCGCGAGCGCCTCCCACGGCGTGTTCGAGACCTTCAGACCGACGAAGTTGTCGGCGCGGTCACGAAGCCGGTCGAGCGTCTCCAAAGCGACCGGGTAGCCCGCCGTCGCGGTGAACTCGTAGACGTAGAACGGGGCGGGGGCGCAGGCCCGCGCAGCGGCCTCGAAGTGCGCAAGCTGCGATACGGGGTCGAGCTTGAAGTACGGGGGCCCCATCACCGCAACCGCGTCCGCACCGGTCTCGACGGCGTGCGCCGCGAGCGCCACGGTGTCCGCGGTCGTCTGCGCGCCGCAGTGCGCCGCGAGCAGCATCCGTCCGGCGATCGCGTCCCGGAAGAGCGCGAGGCCCTGCATCCGTTCGCGCACCGACAGGAGAACGCCCTCACCCGCCGTTCCGAACGCCAGCACACCGTCCAGGCCGCCCGCAACGAGGTGGTCGAGATAGGGGCCGAACGCCTCCGGGTCGAGCGCGGTGCCCCCATCGCGCAACGGCGTCACTGCCGCTGCAATCGTGCCGTGCAGGCGTGTCATCGTCGCGAGGAGGCGAACTGCGTCTCGACGACGATGGTGGGGACGCGCCTGATCACGGACGAAACGTAGTCTCACGCGCATGGGCGCGGAGCGAACCACCGGCGCCCGGCATGACGACGGCCCGCGGGCCGTCGAGAGATGGCGACAGCCATGAGCGAACTGTTGGCGCTCACCTCCGCCGGAGCGATCGGGATCGTCGACTTCCTCGGCGGCGCTCTCGCCCGACGCGCATCGGCAGTACGCATTGTCGCGCTCGTGCAGATCGTGGGCACCCTGATCGCGCTGCCCGTCGCCCTCCTCGTCGGCTGGGATCGCGTCTCCCTCGCCGACGTCGCGTACGCGACACTTGCTGGACTCGCCGCTGCGATCGGACTCTGGCTGTTCTACCTCGCGATGGCGCGGGGATTGATCGGCGTTGTCGCGGCGATCGCGGCCGTCACCGGCGCAACTCTCCCGGTCGGCTACGGACTCCTGCTCGGCGAACGCCCGGGAACCCTTGCGCTCGCCGGGATGGCGCTCGCGCTGATCGCGATCACGGCCGCCACAGTCGCACCCGGCGAACAGCGGACCGGCGCACTCGTCGTTGTGCTGTCGGTAGTGGCCGGGCTGTTATTCGGTGGCTTCTATATCGCGTACGCGCGTCTGAGCGGAGATGCGGGCCTCTGGCCCATCGTCATCCACCGGTCGGTGGCAGCCCTCGTGCTCCTCCCGATCGCAGTGATCGGGACGCGGGGAATCGCGCTGCCACTCCGTCTCGCGCCCAGCATCGTGGTGATGGGCGCCCTGGAGGTGCTTGCAGCGAGCGCCCTATTGCTCGCGCTCGGCAGTGGGACCGTCGCGATCGTCGCCGTGCTCGCGTCGCTCTACCCGGTAGTCACGGTGGCGCTCGCTGCGTTGATGCTCGGGGAACGCCTCTCACGCGCCCAACTCGGCGCCGTGGCGCTCGCGCTCGTCGCGGTGGCGCTCGTCTCGACGCGCTAGAATAGCTTCTGGAGCTTGAGGGCGGCGCTCATGTCGCCCTGGATCTTGAGCTTCCCCGTCATGTACGCGGTCGTCGGGTTGGCTGCGCCGTCGGCGATCTTGAGCAGCGTCTCCTCGCTGAGCACGATGGTGCAGTCCGCGTCCACAGCGCCCTCGGTGACCGAGACCGAACCGCCGTCCGCAACGACCGTCCAGGACCCACTGGTCCCCACGTCAAACACCCAGCTACCGGTCAGGCCGGCTGCCTTCCCGGGATCGACCCGACCTGGCAACTCTGCGAAAAACTCCTGTGCTGTCATCGTTGCCTCCTCGGTCGTGTCCCGTCAGACTGGTGCGAGCCTACCGTGCGGCGCCGCCGAGGCTGGGAGCGCGAGCACCACGACTGCGGCGAGCAGCGGCGAAACGGCACACAACGTGAGGGCTGTCTCGAGGTCAATCCGATCGGCGACCGTCCCGAGCGCGACCGCGCAGACGCCACCGAGACCGACCGCGAGGCCGACGTTCAGCCCGCTCGCCATCGCGACGTGACGGGGCATGTACGCCTGGCTCAGCACCATCACAACTCCGAACGTGCCGACGACACACGCACCCGCGAGCATCAGCGCGACGGCCCCGACGGCGCCTCCCCCGCGGATGAACAGCAGCACGAGCGGCGCGAGCACGATCGTGGTCGCAAACAGCGTCCGCCGGAGCCCGAGTCGGTCCGCGACGGGTCCGAGCGCGAGCGCCCCCAGAACACCGGCGACGAGCATCGCCGAGAGCATCCGGTTGCCCTCGGCGGCTGACCCTCCCTGCGCGACGATCCAGAGAGGAACAAACGTGATCAACCCGAACCACGTGAACGTCCGGAGGAGGATCACGACGACGAGAAGTGCCATCGCGCGTGGTCGATCCTCGGCCGTTGTCTGTGCCGCGCCGCGAGCCGCCGGATGGCGCGCGTGGAACGCGGGGAGCGTCGCGATCAACACCAGGCCCACGACGATGACCGGAACCGCGACCGCAACCGTCCCGCCAAGGCCGAATGCGAGCACGAGGGGCGTGACGACGATCGGGCCCAGCGCATATCCGGTGTTGCCACCGATGTTGAAGTACGCCATCCCGCTCGCCTTTCTTGCACCGCTCGCGAGCGCGGCGAACTTGGCACCCTCAGGGTGGTACGCAGCGACGCCGAGACCGGTGACGGTCACCGCGCAGAGGACGAGCCAGAACGTCGGAGCGAGTCCCGCAGCCGCGGTCCCTCCGGCCGCGAGGAGCACACCGACGGGAAGCAGCCACGCGGCGCCACGCCGATCGGAGAGCAGACCGAACGCGGGCTGCACGATCGACGAGGAGAGCGTCGCCGCGAGCATCACCATCGCCGCCGCGGTGTACGAGAGATCGAACCGCGCGACGAGAAACGGGAGAAGTGCAGGCACTGCGCCCGACGCGAAATCGACCGCTCCGTGCCCCGTCGAGAGCGTCGTCATCGCTCGCCGGTCGATCCCCTCGCGCATGAAGCGAGGGTAGACGACGCCGCTTCGGTCACGCCGCACCGGCGGCTGAGCGGGAGACCGGTGACAGCAGCCGCGAGTGGTACGTTCGCCGGAGATGCTGTTCCGGCAGTTCGTGAACGAGGATCTCGGCTGCGCGTCGTACCTGATCGGGTGCGAAGCGGCTCGCGAGGCCTTCGTGGTAGATCCCCCCTACGCGGTCGAGCCCCTTCTCGAGGAGGCCTCGCGGCATGGAGTGCGGATCGTCCGCACGGTCGAGACCCACACCCACGCCGATCACATCTCCGGGCACGGCCGACTCGCTCTCGAGCAGGACGTTCCCGTCAGCATCCATCCCGCCGCCGTGCCCGCCTACCCGTTTGACCCGTTCACCGACGGCATGGAGATCACGGTCGGCGACATCACGCTCCGCTGCATCCACACACCGGGCCATCGGCCCGAGCACTGCTGCGTCGCGGTGATCGACCACACACGCGCAGACGAGCCGTGGCTCGTCCTGACGGGTGATTCGCTCTTCGTCGGGGACGCCGCGCGCCCCGACCTCGCCGTCGGTGCAGTCGAGGGTGCGGAGGGCCTCTTCGCCTCACTCCATCGCCTGCTCAAGCTCCCGGATGGCGTCGAGGTCTTCCCCGGCCACGTTGCGGGGTCGCTCTGCGGCAAGGGGATGAGTTCCAAGGCGTCGACCACGATCGGGTTCGAGCGGCGTTTCAACCCGAAGCTCCTGTTTCCGGACGCCGCATCGTTCGTTGCCGAGACGGCGATGGTGGACGCGCCGAAGCCGCCGAACCTCGGGCGCATCGTGGCCGCCAACAGCGGCCCCTGGATCGGCGCGCCCGCACCCGTCCCGCGCTGCGATGCGCCGCCCGACGGGACGAGCCTTCTCGATGTCCGCGACGCGGACGCGTTCTTCGCTTCCCACCGTCCGGGGTCGGTCAACGTCCCCGTCTCGGCGTCGGGCTTTTCGACCAAGGCCGGATTTGTGCTGGCGCCCGATCGACCCGTCACCGTCCTCGCCGCAGTTCCCGAGGATGCTGACCGTGCGATCACCGGGCTTCGGTCGATCGCGTGTTTCGACGTCGCGGCGATCGTCCTCGAAGCCGGCGGACCCGAACACGTTACGCCAGTCGCACTCGACGAACTCGAGCGACTCCTCGCGGACGCGGAGGCCGACCTGATCGATGTCCGTGACCGCGACGAGCACGACGCAGCCCACATCCCCGGGTCACGTCACATCCCGTATCGCATGCTGCGCGACTGCTGCCCCGACTTGCCGCATAACCGCATGCTCGTCACGATCTGTGAGACGGGTGCCCGCGCGGGAATCGGCGCCAGCCTCCTCCGCGGCCGCGGTTACGACGCCCGGCCCGTGCTCGCCGACGGAATCCCGGGGTGGCGGGCGCGCGGCGGGCCACTCACCGCGATGCGCCGCTGCGGCGCCTAGCGGGCTTCAGCGAGACCGTTCGACCGTCAGACCCGCCGCGGAGAGCGCCCGGATCAGGATCTGGGAGTGCTCCTCCCCGCGTGTCTCCAGCGTGAGCTCGGCCTCGGTTTCCGTCACACCGACGTTGCGTCCCTCGCGGTGGTGTGCGATCGCGATGATGTTGGCCTGCTCGTCGGCGATGATCCTGACGATCCGCGCGAGCTCGCCCGGCCGGTCGGACAGGCGGAACCGCACAACGAGATGGCGTCCCGTCACGGTGAGGCCGTAGCGCACCACCGAATTCAGCGTCGTGGCGTCGATGTTCCCACCCGCGAGAACGGCGCATGCTGGGCTGTCGCCCCCCACACGCCCGGCGAGCAACGCCGCGACCGGCGCGGCTCCCGCGCCTTCGACCACGAGCTTCGCGCGTTCGAGCAGGAGCACGATCGCCTGCGAGATCTCTTCGTCGTCCACCACGACGATGTCGTCGAGCAACTCGCGAATGACCGGCCCGGTCAGGAGACCCGGTTCCTTGACGGCGATCCCGTCCGCGATGGTCGGACCCACCGGCGCGAGGCCGGCGTACGGCGCGCACGCCGCGGATTGGACGCCCACTAGGGCGAGCTCCGGGCGCAGTGCGCGAAGCGCGATCGCGATCCCTGCGGCAAGGCCTCCGCCCCCCACGGGAATCACGACGGTGGCAGGCCCAGGTGGCAGCTGTTCTGCGAGCTCGAGCCCGAGCGTCCCCTGGCCGGCGATCACCCGCGGATCGTCGAATGCGTGGACGAACGTCGCGCCCGTCTCTCGCTCGTGTCGACGCGCGCGCACGAGACAATCGTCGTAGCCGTCACCGTCCGCGATCACTGTCGCGCCGTAGCCGCGGGCCGCCTCCACCTTCGCCATCGGCGCCGCGCGCGGGACGACAATGGTCGCGGGAATCCCGGCCTGCGCGGCTGCCCACGCGACACCCTGGGCGTGGTTCCCGGCGCTCGCGGTCACGACGCCCGCGGCCCGCTCTACATCGGTCAGCTGGGCGATCGTGTTGAACGAACCGCGGATCTTGAACGATCCCGTCCGCTGGAGATTCTCCGCCTTTAGGAACACGGGACGTCCGGTGAGGCGCCCCAGCATCTCGGACGTCTCGACCGGCGTGACACGCGCGACGCCCGCGAGCCGGTCGCGCGCGGCCTCGATCTCAGCGAGCGTCGGCCGTTCCATCGCCAACCCCCAGTCTCGAGACGAGCTCCTCTGCGGCGCTCACAGGGTCGAGTTCGCGCCGCTCGACGGCCTCGATCACCGAACGCATCGCGGGATTCTCGCGGACGGCGTCGTCCAATCGGCGACTGAGGCGCGCGGCCGCAATCGACACCGCTTCCCGCGCGAGGGCACGGGCCCTCCGTGCGGAGAGGTCGTCCGAGTCTCCGGACATAGCCAGGCGCGACCCGATCAGCTCGAGGAGGTTCCCGAGCCCCTCACCGGTCGCCGCGGAGACGCGGACAAGCGCCGGTCCGCGCTCCCTGTCTGGCGCAAGAGCAAACGTCGCGCGGATGTCCTCGAAGGTCGCATCCGCCCCAGGCTGATCAGCCTTGTTGACGACGATCACATCGGGGATCTCCATGATTCCGGCCTTCAGCGCCTGGATCGTGTCGCCCGCACCGGGTGCCAGAACGAGCACGACCACATTGGCCGCGCCCGCCACCTGAACCTCGCTCTGACCCGCGCCAACGGTCTCCAGGAACACCACGTCCTTGCCAGCGGCGTCGAGGAGGAGCAGCGCCTGAACGGTTGCCTCCGTCAGGCCGCCGAGGTGCCCCCGCGTTGCCATCGAGCGGATGAAGACACCCGGATCGAGAAAGTGATCGGTGAGCCGGATGCGATCTCCGAGCAACGCCCCGTGTGTGATCGGACTCGATGGATCGACGCTGAGCACCGCCACCTCTCGCCCGCGCGCCCGTTCGAGCCGCACGAGCCCGCCGACGAGCGATGACTTCCCGGCGCCTGGCGGCCCCGTGACCCCAACGACGGCGGCCCGACCCGTCCGGGTGAACACCTCGCGCACAACTGCGTCGCCCTCCGGCTCGCCATTCTCGACAAGCGTGAGCGCGCGCGCGAGCGCCCGTCGGTCCCCGCCCGTCAGACCATCGACGAGCTCCCGGTGTGTCCACTTCCGCCTGTCCACGCCGGGATGCTAGACGGGCACCATCGAGCGCTCCTGCTCGCTCGGTCGCCCCGCGAGCATCGCCGCGAGTAGCGCCGCGACGAGATAGGCGATCCCCGCGAGCGCCCAGGTCGCTCGCGCGCCGACCGCGTCGGTCAGCACACCGGCTACAGCCATCCCCAGACCGAGCATCGCGTAGTACGCACTCATCAGCACGGCGAGCGATCGACCGCGCATCGCGTCGGGCGCGCCACGCTGAACGAGAAGCTGGTTGCACACGATCGCGATGCCGTTCCCGACCGCGCCCAGACCGGCGAGGGTCGCCGCAACTGCAAGCGATGGCGCGGCAGCAGCAAGCCCGAACCCGGCGGCCATCAGCGCGAGCGACCCGGCGTAGGCACGTCGGGTACCGAGACGGCGAACGACCCGGGGGGCGCCGACGCTCCCGACGACGAGGCCCGCCCCCGTTGCACCGACGAGCAATCCGAGCCCGACGTTCCCCGCGCCCAACGACTCCTTCACAAACACCACCTCCGCGACGTTCACACCGGCCGAGCCCAGCGCCGCGACGCTCCAGGCGATGAGCACGAGGCGAAGAACCGGCGAACGCGTGACGAGCCCGAGGCCGTCGGCGACAGCACGCCAGTGTCCATGCGAAACCGGCTCGTCCGAACGGAGGGCTGACGCGGGGATGCGTGCGATCAGGGCCGCCGACAGCACGAATGTGGCTGCGTTGACGCCGTACGCCAACGATGGGCCTGAGGCCGCAAGCAGGACACCTGCGACGACCGGGCCCGCCATCCACGACGCGTGCTCCACCGTCGAGAGCAGTGACGTCGCTCGCGGCCGGTCACGTTCCCCGACAAGATTCGGGACGCCCGCCCACACGGCAGGACGGAAGAGACCGGTCGCGACGCCATTGACCGCAGCCAGCGCGACGATCGCGGTCGGCCCATCGACGAACGGGAGCGCGACGAATACAAGAGCGCGGACCACATCGGCCGTGACCATCAGCGCACGGCGCGAGACGTGGTCGATCAGCGGCCCCGCAACCAGTCCGAGCACGACCATCGGCAGAAAGTCCGCGACCAGGAGCGCGGCGAGCCAGCGACCCGAACCGGTGCGGTCGAAGATGTCCACCGAGAGGGCGAGCGCCGCCAGATACGTCCCGAACGAGGACCCTGCCGTGGCAGCGATGAGGAGTCGGAACCCGCGTCCGGTGCGCCCGAGCTGTCTCACCCCGAGTGGACCCTCCTCGGGGCTGCCCTTCCACCTCATGCCCATGCGCGCCCTCGCCGCTCCATCTCCCGCTTGGAGTTCCCGCTCGCGGCCCCGGCCCCTGCCGGGCTGGTGCCGCCGATCGAACGTACCGCCCCGCGTTCGCACCGACCAGTGGCTGTGTCGGCCGTGTCCGCCGGTCTAGGCGCGACGACCCCGGCCGCGCCTAGACCGGCTCGTACGCGAGGTTCGGCCGGAGCCAGCGCTCGACCTCGGCGAGCGGTTCGCCCTTGCGTTCCGCGTACTCCTCCACCTGATCGCGGCCGACTCGCCCGACCGTGAAGTAGCGCGCCGATGGGTGCGCGAGGTAGAGGCCGCTGACGCTCGCTGCCGGTGTGGTCGCGAAGCTCTCCGTCAGGCCGATCCCCGCGCGCTCTGCCTCGAGCAGCGCCAGCAGACGGCCTTTCTCGGAGTGATCGGGACACGCGGGGTAGCCGAACGCTGGCCGGATCCCCTGGAACTCCTCGCGGACAAGTTCGACATCGTCGTACTCCTCCTCAGGGGCGTACCAGGCGCGCCGCGTCCGCTCGTGGAGCCATTCCGCCGACGCCTCCGCAAGTCGGTCGGCGAGCGCCTTCACCATGATCGCCGAGTAGTCGTCGCCCGCACGTTCGTAGGAACCCGCGAGCTCCTCGGCGCCATGAACGGCAACGGCAAACGCCCCGACGTGATCCTCGAGCCCCGTCTCGCGCGGCGCGACGAAATCCGCGAGCGACCGGTTGGGGCGCGAGTCGTTGTGATCCGCCTGCTGACGCAGCATCGGGAACCGCGTGTGGTCGACGACCACGATGTCATCCCCGTCGCGGAACGCGGGCCAGATCCCGTGCACCCCCGCCGGACGGAGCGCACCGCTCGCGGTGACCTCGTCGAGCATCACGTTCGCAGCATCGATGAGATCCCGCGCCGCGGGACCCTTGAGGGGATCATCGAGGATCGCCGGGTAGCGCCCCTTCAATTCCCAGGCGTGGAGGAAGAACGTCCAGTCGACATATCGGCGGAGCTCCGCGATCGACGGTGCGACGAGCCGCGTCCCGATGAACGACGGGGCGGCGACATCGTCGGCGGTCCACACGATCGGTGTCGACCGGCCCCGCGCAACGCGGATCGGCAGAAGCGGCGTCCGCTCGCGCTCCGCATGGAGCGTCCGCAATCGGTCCTGGTCGGCACGGTTCTCCCGGTCCGCATCAGCACGACGCGCGGGATCGAGCAGTCCGCTGACGGCCGCGACGACGCGCGAGGCGTCCAGGACATGGACCGTCGGCCCCGAGTGCTGGGGGGCGATCCTGACGGCCGTGTGCTGGCGCGAGGTTGTCGCACCTCCGATCAGCAGCGGCAGCGTCATCCCCCGCCGTTCCATCTCCTTCGCGACCGAGACCATCTCGTCGAGCGACGGCGTGATCAGCCCCGACAGCCCGACCGCGTCGCAGCCCTGCTCAACCGCCGTGTCCAGAATCCGGTCGGCGGCGACCATCACTCCGAGATCGATCGTCTCGTAGGCGTTGCAGCCCAGCACGACACCGACGATGTTCTTCCCGATGTCGTGCACGTCGCCCTTCACGGTGGCGAGCACAAGTCTTCCCGCCGACCGGCGCTCGCCCCCCTTTTCTGACTCCATGAACGGTTCCAGGTACGCGACGGCGCGCTTCATCGCACGTGCGCTCTTCACCACCTGCGGCAGGAACATCCGACCCGATCCGAAGAGGTCGCCGACGACCTTCATCCCGTCCATCAGCGGCCCCTCGATCACATCGAGAGGCCGAGCGGACACCGCGCGCGCTTCCTCAACATCGGCCTCGATGAAGTCGAGGATGCCGTGCACGAGCGCATGCTCAAGCCGCTTCGCGACGGGTGTATCCCGCCATCCGAGATCAAGTTCGCGGGCGGTCTCGTGGCCATCAAATCGCCGTGCCAGCTCGACGAGCCGCTCAGTCGCGTCCGCACGACGGTTCCAGATCACGTCCTCGACGCGCTCGAGCAGCTCAGGCTCGATGTCCTCGTAGACGATCAGCTGGCCCGCATTGACGATTCCCATGTCGAGGCCAGCCCGGATCGCGTGGAACAGGAAGGCGGAGTGCATCGCCTCCCGCACCGGGTTGTTGCCGCGGAACGAGAAAGAGAGGTTCGAGATTCCGCCGCTGGTGAGCGCACCCGGACAGCGTTCCCTCACGAGCGGGAGCGCCTCGATGAACGCCTTCGCGAATCCCGCGTGCTCCTCGATTCCGGTTGCGACAGCAAGCACATTGACGTCGAACACGATGTCCTGCGGGTCGAACCCCACGTCTCCGACGAGAAGCCGGTACGCCCGCTCGCAGATCGCGACCTTCCGCTCTGCCGTCTCCGCCTGCCCCCGCTCGTCGAATGCCATCACCACGACCGCCGCGCCGTAACGCCGGATCCGCCGGGCGTGGTCGAGAAAGACCTCCTCCCCTTCCTTGAGCGAGATGGAGTTGACGATCCCCTTCCCCTGGAGACAGCGGAGCCCCGCCTCGAGCACCTCGAAGCGGGAGCTGTCGACCATGATCGGGACGCGGGCGATCTCCGGCTCGGTTGCGAGGAGATTGAGGAACGTCGTCATCGCCTGGACGCCGTCGAGCAGGTCGGCGTCCATGTTGACGTCGAGCGCGTTCGCGCCCCCGCGCACCTGTTCGAGCGCCACATCGACGGCGCCCTGGTAGTCCCCCGCTTCGATCAGGCGGCGGAACCGCGCGGAGCCGGTCACGTTCGTCCGCTCGCCGATCGTCACGAACCCGGTCTCCGGGCGGATCGTGAATGGCTCGAGCCCGCTCCAGACAGGGAACGCATCGAGCGTGGGCAGCACCCGCGGCGCCATCCCCCTGACCGCCCCGGCGATCCGCCGAACGTGCTCGGGTGTCGTCCCGCAACAACCGCCGACAACGTTCACGAGTCCGTCCTCGGCGAACTGGCGCAGATGCCGCGACGTGTCCTCCGGGCGCTCGTCGTGGTCACCCATCGCATTCGGGAGACCCGCGTTCGGATAGCACGCGACGTAGGTGTCGGCGCCCCGGCCGAGCTGTTCGAGGAACGGCCGCATCTCGGTTGCGCCAAGCGCACAGTTGACGCCGACGATCAGCGGCGAGGCATGGCGGACCGAGACCCAGAACGCCTCCGCGGTCTGTCCCGAAAGGTTGCGTCCCGAGCGATCGATCGCAGTGAACGAGAGCCAGAGCGGCGTTGCTGGCGAAGTCTCCTTCGCGGCGACAATCGCGGCCTTCGCGTTCAGCGTGTCGAAGATCGTCTCGATCAGGAGGATGTCCACGCCGCCTTCGACCAGCGCCGCGATCTGCTCCGCGTACGTCGCCACGACCTGCTCGAACGTCACGGCACGGTACGCAGCGTCCTCGACCTTCGGCGAGACCGACAGCGACACGTTGAGCGGCCCGACGGATCCGGCCACGAACCGCGGTCGGGATGCATCGCGCGCCGTCCAGCGGTCTGCGGCGGCCCGCGCGAGCCGTGCGCCTGCGAGGCTCATCTCCGCCGCGTGTGCTTCGAGCCCGTAGTCAGTCTGTCCGATGGTGGTCGCGGTGAACGTGTTCGTGGTCGCGATGTCCGCGCCCGCCTCGAAGTACGCGTCGTGGATCTCGGCCACGAGCGCGGGCTGTGTGAGGTTCAGAAGGTCCGGGTTGCCACGGAGGTCGCGCTGGTGGTTGCGGAAGCGGTCGCCCCGATACTCCCGCTCCGACAGCCCGCGCTGATGTACGAGGACGCCCCACGCGCCGTCGAGCACGGCGATCCGCTCCTCGAGCAGTCCCCTCAGCGCCTTTGCTCCATCCACTGTCGATCCGTTCGGCCGTGCCGTCGAGCCGACCCAGGCTGGGCGCGCGGGGGACTCTTTAGGCGTTTGGTGACCCGGTCGCCAAGCTGTCTCAAAGCTCTCCGGGTTCGATCAGGCTACCGAAGGCGCCGGTCGATGCACAGGAAACACGAAGGTCGACCCCCGGTCGACCCGGTGGTTCACCGCTGCGGCGAACGAGCGCTAGCCGGTCGTGCGGCCCGAGACGCGAAGCTGGTTCTCGGCGTGCGCGACCCGCTGCTCGAGCTGCCAGCGATCCGCCGAGGACTCGCCCACCTCAACCCGTGCGATTTCGGCGCGTGCCGCATCGAGCTGCGCCTGCGCACGCGCGTCGTCGATCGCGGTCACCGAGACGGCATCGTCCACGAGCGCGAGTGCGCGGTCGAGCTCAACCTTGAAGAACCCGGGACCGGTCGCGAACTCGAGCACCTCGGACCCCCCGAGATGGACACGGGTCGAGCCCGCCTTCAGGGTCGCGACGAGCGGCGCGTGGCGGGCGAGCACGCCGATCTCACCAGCCGCGCCGGGGACGATCAGCATCCGGGCCTCGCCCTGGAACACCGGCCCGTCGGGTGTCACCACCGAGACGTCGAACGCGGGATGCCCGTCGACGTCGGCCACGCTACGCCGCGGCCTTCTCGAGCTGGCGTGCCTTCTCGAACACCTCTTCGATCGGGCCGACCATGTAGAACGCCGCCTCGGGCAGCTCGTCGCAGTCGCCGCGCAGGATCGCGTCGAAGCCTGCGATCGTGTCCTCAAGCCGGACGTATTTCCCGGGCGTGCCGGTGAACTGCTCCGCCACGAAGTTCGGCTGCGACAGGAACCGCTCGATCTTCCGCGCCCGCGAGACGACGAGCTTGTCCTCGTCCGTCAGCTCATCCATCCCGAGGATCGCGATGATGTCCTGCAGATCCTTGTACCGCTGAAGGATCTGCTGCACACCGGTCGCGACACGGTAATGCTCGTCCGAGACGATGCCCGGCTGGAGCGCGCGGGAGGTCGAGTCGAGCGGATCCATCGCCGGGTAGATCCCCTTCTCCACGATCGCGCGCGAGAGCACGGTCGTGGCATCCAGGTGCGCGAACGTGTTTGCGGGGGCGGGGTCGGTGAGGTCGTCGGCCGGGACGTAGATCGCCTGCACCGATGTGACGGCGCCGGTGCGCGTCGAGGTGATCCGCTCCTGGAGCTGGCCCATCTCGGTTGCGAGGGTCGGCTGGTACCCCACCGCGCTCGGCATCCGGCCGAGGAGCGCCGAGACCTCAGAACCTGCCTGGACGAACCGGAAGATGTTGTCGATGAAAAGCAGCACGTCCTGCCCCTGATCGCGGAAGTACTCCGCCATCGTCAGACCGGACAGGGCGACGCGGAGGCGCGCTCCCGGCGGCTCGTTCATCTGGCCGTAGACAAGCGCGGTCTTGTCGATCACGCCCGACTCCGACATCTCGAGCATCAGGTCGGTGCCCTCGCGCGTCCGCTCACCCACGCCCGCGAAGACCGAAAGGCCGCCGTGCTCCTTCGCGAGGTTGTGGATCAGCTCCATGATGAGGACGGTCTTGCCCACCCCGGCACCGCCGAAGAGGCCGACCTTGCCGCCCTTGATGTAGGGGGCGATGAGATCGACGACCTTCAGGCCCGTCTCGAAGATCTCGATCTTCGGGGAGAGATCGCGGAACGCGGGCGGGTCGCGATGGATCGCCCATCGCTCCACATCCGCCGGAATCGCGTCCTTCTGATCGATCGCCTCGCCGATGACGTTCCAGAGCCGACCGAGCGTGGCCGGACCCACCGGAACGGAGATCGGGGCACCGGTGTCGAGCACTTCGACACCACGTGCAAGACCGTCGGTCGAATCCATCGCGACCGCGCGGACCCGGCCGTCACCGAGGTGCTGCTGCACCTCCGCGACGAGCGTGCCCGCAGGCAGTTCGATCTTCAGGGCGGTGAGGATTCCGGGCACACGGTCGGGGAAGACCGCGTCGATCACGACGCCCTTGATCTCGATGATGTGGCCCACATTGCGGCCGTTCGACTGCTCGGACATGTGTCTCCCTGGTTCTCTCGCGGGGAATGCGGCGCCGGCCGCGTCTTCCGGGCGCCCAGCGGCGCCCCAAAATCTCGTGCGAAGTCTAGCCGAGCACGACCCGACCGCCGCGTGCAACGTGCATGCGTCCTGCTCGTTCCTCGCGCCGCGTTAGAACGCCGGCACGCGGTCGTCGATCAGGACGCCGAGGACAATCAGCGTGAGTCCGAAGCCGAAGAACGCGAGCGCAGTGAGGATTCCGTCGCGCCGCTCGCCCGGCGTCACGCGCCGCAGTCTGCGCGGCGCGAGGGGCGACCACCTGCCGTCGCGTGTCTCGGAGCGCAGCGGACCCCGACTCCCCTGTGCGAACCCGAGCACGAGCACGAGCGAGCCGAGGAGGTAGAAGCCGAGCGATGCGCCGCGCGCGTACGACGTGTCCCCGAGCAGCATCACCGCGGGCCCGAACACACCGAGGACACACGCGACGCACACCCCAAGCGAGATCAGCGCGCGGCGCACCGCCGCGCGGACAGGGCTACTAGGCGGCCGAAACGGGTTGACGGCGGATCTCCTCCCCCGTCATCGGCCAGCGCTCGAGTGGGAAGTGACACGCCACATCCTGCGCCGTCCCCATCCTCGTCAGCTCCGGCTCGTCCACGTCACAGCGTCCCTCGAGCGCCCGCGGGCAGCGTGGGTGAAACCGACACCCGGACGGCGGGTCGATCGGGTTCGGGACATCGCCCTCGAGCACGATCTGCCGCCGTGCGCGGCCGAGCACGGGGTTCGGCACCGGCACCGCGGACAGGAGCGCGCCCGTGTAGGGGTGCTTGGGCGACCGATAGAGGTCGCGGGCGGGCCCTACTTCCGCGGTCTTCCCGAGATACATCACCATCACCCGGTCAGACACGTGGCGCACCACGTTCAGGTCGTGGGCGATGAAGACGTAGGTCAGCCCGAGATCCTTCTGCAGGTCGGCAAGAAGGTTGAGGATCTGCGCCTGCACCGAGACGTCGAGCGCCGAAACCGGCTCGTCGCAGACGATCAACTTCGGGTTGACGGTGAGCGCGCGGGCGATGCCGATCCGCTGACGCTGACCACCCGAGAACTCGTGCGGGAAGCGGTTGTAGTGCTCCGGGTTGAGACCGACGAGCTCGAGCAACTCCTGCACGCGGCGCTTCTGCTCCGCCTCGGTGCCGATGCCGTGCACCTCGAGCGGCTCGGCGACGATGGATCCGACCCGCATCCGTGCATTGAGCGAGGCGTACGGATCCTGGAAGATCATCATCATCTGGCGCCGGATGGGACGGAGCTCGGCTCGCGAAAGCTTCGTGATGTCCTGGCCGTCGAACACCACCGACCCTGCGGTCGGCTCAAGCAGCCGCAGGATGCAGCGCGCGAGCGTCGACTTGCCGCACCCGGACTCGCCGACGATCCCGAGCGTCTCTCCTCGGGCGACGGTGAAGCTCACATCGTCGACCGCACGCACCGCTCCGATCTGCCGCTTGAAGAACAGGCCCGACATCACCGGGAAGTGCTTCTCGACACCCTTCACCTCAAGCAGGGCCTCCGTCATGAGGTCACACCTTCGGCGCGCGAGGCGGGGTACGTATGCCAGAGCGCCAGCCGCTGCTCGTCCGGCAGCAGACAGCGGTGGGCGTGCGCCGCGCCCGCGACACTCACCAGCGGCGGCACCGACTCGCGGCAGCGGTCCTCGACATGCTGGCAGCGCGGGTTGAACGCGCACCCGGGCGGCGGACTGAGCAGCGACGGCGGCTGGCCTGCGATCTGCTGGAGCCGGTCGAGCTCGGCATCGAGGCGCGGAAGCGATCCGAGAAGGCCCCATGTGTACGGGTGCTGGGGCGACATGAAGATGCCCTCCACCGATGCCTCTTCGACGATCTTCCCGGCGTACATCACGACGACATCGTCGGCGACTTCCGCCACGACCCCGAGGTCGTGGGTGATCATCACGATCGCCGTCCCGTGATCGTCCTGTAGTCGCTTCATCAGCCCGAGGATCTGCGCCTGTGTCGTCACGTCGAGCGCGGTGGTGGGCTCGTCGGCGATCAGCACCTCGGGGTCGTTGATCAGTGCCATCGCGATCATCACCCGCTGCCGCATACCACCCGAGAACTGGTGCGGATAGTCGTCGGCGCGGAGTTTCGCGCGCGGAATCCCGACCTCCTCGAGCAGCTTCACCGCTCGGTCGCGCGCCTCGTTCCGCGTCACGTCACGGTGCACGAGGACAGCTTCCTCCAGCTGCCACCCGATCGACTTGACCGGGTTGAGCGAGGTCATCGGATCCTGGAAGATCATCGCTATCCGCTGTCCGCGAACGGCTTGAAGGGCGCGCTGGCTGGCGCCGAGCAGCTCCTGCCCGTCGAGTCTGACCGAACCGCTCGAGGTCGCCTTCCTCGGGTCGTTGAGGCCGAGCACCGTTAGACAGGTGACGCTCTTCCCGCACCCCGACTCGCCCACGATCCCGAGGGTCTTGCCCCGCTCGACCGAGAACGTGACGCCATCGACCGCCCTGACGATCCCGTCCTCTGTCCGGAATTCGGTCCGGAGATCCTCGACCTCGAGCAGCGCCATCAGGAGAGCTTGATCCGTGGATCGAGGAACGCATACAGCACGTCGACGATGAAGGTGAAGATGAGTACCGCGACCACGCTGAACACGACCACACCGGTGATCACAGGCAGATCGACGCGCTCGTATGCCTTCAACACCTCACGCCCGAGCCCCTGAAGGCCGTAGATCGATTCGGTGAAGATCGCGCCACCGAGCGCGAGACCGATGTCCATGCCAAGGATCGTGACGACGGGAAGCATCGAATTCCGCAGCACGTGCGAGCGCAGCACCTGGCGTGGCGGCGCACCCTTCGCGCGTGCGGTACGGACGAAGTCCTCGTTCGCGGTCTCCATCACGTTCGCGCGGATCAGCCGCACGTAGAGGGCCGCGAAGAGGATCGCGAATGTCGCCCACGGGAGGATCATGTGGTGGAACCACTGGACGGGGCCGCCACACTGTGCGGCCTCCGACGGGTTGAAGAAGTCGCAGTAGCCGGTGATCGGCGTCCAGCCAAGCCGGTACCCGAACACGTAGCTGAAGATGAGCCCGATCCAGACGGGGTGCGCGGAGATCCCGATCAGGACGAACACCATCTGGAGCCGGTCGATGAGCGACCGCGGACGGAGCGCCGAGACGATCCCGACGGGGATCGAGAGAAGCAACCAGAACACGGCGCCACCAAACACGAGCGATGCGGTGATCGGGGCCGCGCGACCGACGATGTCATTCACGTCCTGGCGGTTCGCGAACGACTTTCCGAGCGACTGATGCCCGATGAGGTCCCACAGCCACCGCGCGTACTGCTGGTAGATCGGCTCGTCGAGGTGGAGGAACGCGCGCACGCGCGCGACGTCCTCGGCGGTCGCTGCCTTCCCTGCCGAGAGCGCGGCCGGGTCAGCCGGGATCACAAAAAAGATGACGAACGTGATGACGGTCGCCGCGAGGAAGAGCGCGATCGCCCACAGGGCGCGGCGGATGATGAAGTGGCCCACGGTGAAGGTTTCCCGGTCGGTGTGCGGTAGTCCCACCGGGGGGCGCCTTGCGGCGCCCCCCGGTGGCAGTGCTGGGTGTTCCTGTCTCCTAGCCGACCGCGATCGCGTGGAAGACCGCGTTCGTGAAGTACGGCTGGTGGATCACGTTCGTCGCGCGGGACGAAACGAGGTACCGCGCGTTCGGGATCATGTACGGCGCCCACGGGGCGTGATCGCGCATGACCTCGAGGTCGAGCTTGCCGTACGCCGCGTAGCGCTCCTCACCAAGGAGGTTCGCAGCGGCCTTCATCTTCGCGTTGAGACCAGCGTCGTTCAAGTACGCGAAGTTGACGTTGTTCGACTCCTGGATCGTGTTCCCGTCAAGGAGCACGTTGATGAAGTCGAACGGGTCGTTGTAGTCCGCGCACCAGCCGGCGAACGCGAGGTCCATGTCGACGCCCTTGGTGCCGAGCGTCTTGTAGTAGACCGAGCCGGGGGTCGGCTTGAGCTTCACCTCGAAGCCGATCTGCTTCATGTTGTACTGGACCACCTGGGCCCGCTGGGTCGCCGTCGACGACGTCGAATGGAAGATCGTGACGGTGCCCGTGATCGCGGAGCCACCGACCGACTTCGCCTTCGCGACGTCGGCGCCCTTGATCGCGTACATCTTGAACGGCGTGAACCCGGGGACGCCCGGAACGAGCACCTGGTCATGCCGCTTGCCGGCGTACTTGCCCGAGATCCGCACGAGCGCGGGCCGGTCGATACCCCAGTTCGCTGCCTTGCGGGCCGCGAGGGTGCTGAACGGCGCCCGCGATGTGTTGATCGCGGTGTAGAGCACGCACGTCTCGGCACCGACGAAGTACCGACCCTTATTCACGCCGAATTCCTGGCCGAGCGCGTCGTGCGACGTCGACGGGAGACCGAGCGTGAGGTCGGACTGGCCAGCCTTCACCTGGAGGAGCGACTGGTTCACGTCAACGTTCACCGTGAACACGATCTCGTCCGGGTTCGCCGGTCGGTCGCCCTTGTAGTGCGGGTTGCGCACAAGGAGGAGCGACTTGCCGACGTCACGGGCCTTGATGTAGTACGGACCGGCGGACGGATAGGTGTCGAGACCCTTGTCCGTGAACGGCGTGTCGGCCTTGACGGCGGTGTACCACTGCATCGCCATCATCGAAACGAACGTCGGATCCGCCTTCGTGAGCTTGACGGTGAGGGTCTGACCCTTCGCCGTGACGCCCGAGAGCGACTCCGACTTGCCCTCGAGATATGCCGTACCGCCGGCGATCAGGCCGTCGATCCCGATGTTGACGCCCATCGGCGAACCCTGCGCCATCTTCGGCGACAGGTTGCGCTCGATCGCGCGCTTGAACGAGGCCGCGGTGACCGCCGAGCCGTCCGAGAACTTCAGCCCGGAGCGGATCGTCCACGTGTACGTCTTGCCGTCCTTCGAGATGGTCGGGAACGCCTCAGCGGCCTCGGGATAGAGCTTCGAGCCTGCGGCCCCTTCCTTCTCGGGGTAGTTCGCCAACATCATGTTGGTCGCGTACATCATCGACCAGCCGAGCGTGTCGTATGACAGGCCCGGGTCGACGTACTCGAAGTCGGTGTCCGGCACGTTGATGCGAAGCGTGCCGCCCTTCTTCGCGCCCGCCTTCGAGGCTGCGGTCTGGCCAGACGTGCCCGCGAACGCGGACGCGACCAGCAGCGACGCGCCGATCAGGGCCAGCAAGGCCGCAACCGAGGTTTTCATGCGCATCGGATTCGTTCCTCCTCCCATTGATACCACCCCGGCCGGTGCCGGACGGCGGCGCAGTCTAACAATCACGTACACACATCGTGCGATGGTGCGGGGACGTCTCGCTCAGAGCTGGCTCCTGGGGTCGAACGCATCGCGGAGCGCGTCTCCGAGCAGGTTGAACGCAAGCGTCGTCAGCAAGATCAGCAGCCCTGGCCAGACCATGATCCAGGGCTGGACGAGGTAGTACTTCGGGGCCTCGGCGAGCAGATTTCCCCAGCTCGCGGTTGGCGGCAGAATCCCCACGCCGAGGAACGAGAGCCCCGCTTCGCCGATGATGTTGCCCGCGACGATGAGCGTCGAGAACACGATCACCGGCGCAACGAGGTGCGGCAGAAGATGCACCCGCATGATCCGCACGTCGCTCGCACCCGTCATCCTCGCTGCCTCGATGAACTCCTTCTCTCGGAGCGAGAGCACCTGGCTGCGGATGATGCGCGCCGGGTAGAACCAGCCGAGGAGCGCGAAGATCAGGACGAGCGTGAACACCCCGGGGGCGAGGAAGCCGAGCGTCACCATGTTGAGCCGCTCACCGACCGTTGCCTGCACGGCAATCAAAAAGAGGAGTCCGGGGAACACCATGATCATCTCCGTAAGACGCGAGATCACCGTGTCCACCCAGCCGCGCAGGTAGCCAGCGAGCAGACCCATCACGAGCCCGATCAAGACCGAGAAGAACGTCGCGAGCAGTGCAACCTCGAGCGACGTCTGCGCGCCGTAGAGCAGCCGCAGGAAGAGATCGCGGCCGAGCTGACTGTCGGCGCCGAGGATGAACAGTGTCTTGCCGCACGGGCCGCCATCGCACTCCGCACCCGGGTACGGCTCCATGCTGACCCACGTCCACGGTCCCACCGGGAGCTGGCTATTGGGGTCGAGTCCCCCTGCGAAGAGGTCGTCCGGGGTGTGTCCGAGGGCCCGCGAGGCGATCGACGGGAGCACGAACGCCATGATCAGAAGCAGCACGATGAACACGAGGCTCGCGAGCGCCAGCTTGTCGCGCCGGAAGCGGGTCCAGACGAGCTCCCAGTAGCTGCGTGCCCGGATGGCCTCCGGGCGGACGGTGTTCTCGGCGTCTTCGACGGTCGTCATGAGCGTGTGGTGGTCGGCATCGAACGGCGGCACGCTACGCGAGCGCGTCGGCACCCGCAACAACCTCGAGGATCTCCTGCGTGATCTCCGCCTGCCGGGCGCGGTTCATCTCGAGCGACAGCGAGTGGATCATCTCGCCCGCGTTCTTCGACGCGTTACGCATCGCGGTCATCCGCGCACCCTGCTCGGACGCCGAGGACTCGAGCAGCGCGCGGTAGACCTGCGTCTCGAGGTAGACGGGCAGGAGCCGCGCAAGGATCTCCTCCGGCTCCGGCTCGAAGATGAAGTCGCCGCGCATCGCATCGTCGCGGCGCTCCTCATCGTCCGTCTCCAGGATGTCGGCGGAGATCGGGAGGATGTCGCGTTCGGTGACCGTCTGCGTCAGCGCCGAGATGAAGGTGTTGTAGACGAGCACGACACGATCGACCTCACCGGACGCATAGAGCTCCGCGGCGCGATGCGCGATCGCCTGGGCGTCCGGGTACCGCGGCGCGTCCGTAAACCCGACGTACTCGCCCTCGAGCGGCCTCCGCCGGAAGGTGAGCGTCGAGCGCCCCTTCTTTCCGACCGCGAGCCATCGCGTCTCGACGCCTTCGGTCTGGAACCGACGCTCGACCGCAAACGCGCGGCGCACGACCTGTGCGTTGAACGCTCCTGCGAGCCCGCGATCACCCGTCAGCGGGACGATGAGCACGACCTTCGTCTCCTCGCGCCCCTGAAGCAGTGGCAGCGAGCGCACCGACCCGGCCGCACGACCGACCCCAGCGATCAACTCGCCCATCGTGTCGGCGTATGGACGCATCGCCTCGATCCGGGCCTGGGCCCGGCGGAGCTTTGCGGCCGCGACCAACTCCATCGCGCGGGTGATCTTGCGGGTATTGCGGACGGAGCGGATCCGCCGTTTGTAGTCCTGAACGGAGGCCATGACTCAGCCGACGAGACCCTTCTCCTCGGCGATCGAGAAGCCGTCGAGGAACCGCTGAAGCGCCTGGTCCAGGCTCGCAACGGTGTCCGCGGCAAGATCGTTCGAGTTGCGGATCGCCCCATACACGGTGCCCTCGGCACGGAGCGTCTCGCGAAGCTCGGCCTGGAACCGCGGCACCTGAGGCACTGGAACCGTGTCGAGCCACCCGTGGATCCCTGCGTAGATCGCGACGACCTGTTCCTCGAACGGCCACGGCTGGTACTGCGGCTGGTTGAGGGTTGCGACCATCCGCTCACCGCGCGCCAGTGACTGCTGGGTCGAGGCATCAAGCTCCGACCCGAACTGCGAGAAGGCCTCGAGTTCGCGGTACTGCGCAAGATCGAGCCGCAGGCGCCCCGCGACCTTCTTCATCGCCTTCGTCTGGGCGTTGCCCCCGACGCGCGAGACCGAGATGCCGACGTTGATCGCGGGCCGGATCCCGGAGTAGAAGAGGCTGGACTCGAGGAAGATCTGCCCGTCCGTGATCGAGATGACGTTCGTCGGGATGTAGGCGGAGACGTCACCCGCCTGTGTCTCGATCACGGGGAGTGCCGTCAGCGAGCCACCGCCGAGCGCTTCGGAGAGCTTGCAGGCTCGCTCGAGAAGCCGCGAGTGCAGATAGAAGACGTCGCCGGGGAACGCCTCGCGACCCGGCGGGCGGCGGAGGAGAAGCGACAGCTGTCGGTACGCGTCCGCGTGCTTCGTCAGGTCGTCGTAGATGACGAGGGCGTGCTTGCCGTTGTAGAGGAAGTACTCGCCCATCGCGGCGCCGGCGAACGGCGCCATCCACTTGATTGGCGCGGCCTCCTGTGCGGGCGCGGAGACGACGATCGTGTACTCGAGCGCGCCCGCATCACGGAGCTTCTCCACCACCTGAGCGACCGTCGAGGCCTTCTGCCCGACCGCGACGTAGATGCAGATCACGTCGCCGCCACGCTGGTTGATGATGGTGTCGACGCCGATCGCGGTCTTGCCGGTACCGCGGTCGCCGATGATCAGCTCGCGCTGGCCACGGCCGATTGGGATCATCGAGTCGATCGCCTTCAGACCCGTCTGGAGCGGCTCCTTCACCGGCTCACGCTGGACGACACCGGGCGCCTTGAACTCGAGCGGGCGCCTCTCCGTCGTCGCGATCGGCCCCTGCCCGTCGAGCGGGTTCCCGAGCGGGTCGACGACGCGGCCGAGGAGGCCGTCCCCGACCGGAACGCTCATCACGCGACCGGTGCGGCGCACGGGCTGTCCTTCCATCACGCGCTGCCACACACCGAAGAGCGCGACCCCGACGTTGTCCTCTTCGAGGTTGAATGCGATTCCGACTACCCCGTGCTCGAACTCGAGTTCTTCGAGCGCGACGCAGTTCTCGAGCCCGTAGACCCGCGCGATACCGTCGCCGACCTGGAGCACCGTGCCGACCTCGCTGAGGTCGGTCTCGACGTCGTACTGCTCGATGCGCTGCTTGAGGATCGAGGTGATCTCTTCTGGCCGGAGCTTCAAGGCGTGGTCTCCTTACGGGGTTCGGGTCAGCGGGGGACGAGGGTACGGCGGAGCCGCTCCAGGCGACCGCGCACGCTGGCATCAACGCGCAGCGAACCGACCTGGAGAATGAGCCCGCCGACAAGCGACGGATCGACCGAGCGCGACGCCTCGACCTCACGGCCAGATGACTGCTCGATCTTCCCGACGATCGCGGCAGCCTCGTCGTCGGTGAGCGGATGGGCGGTGACGAGCTCGACAACAATGCGCCCCTCGGCGCGATCGACGATCTCGCCGAACGCGCGTGCGATCGCATCGATCTCTCCCCCGCGCCCCTTCGTGGCGGCGAGGCGGAGGACGTTGCGGACGAGCGGATCGGCGTCCTCGGAGATCTCCCCGAGGACAGCAGCCTTCGTGCCCGGCTCGACCTGAGGGTTGTCGAGAAACGCTGCGAGCTCCGGTGAGCTTTCGAGCGCCGCGCCGAGCTCGGCGAGCTCTGCCCGCACGGTCGCGACACGCCCCTGTTCGAGGGCCGCGTCGTACAACGCCCGCGCATAGATCCGTTCCGCAACTGCCATCGCGGTTAGCTTCGGCCCTTCTCGAGCGCGGCGAAATCGAGACCGGCGATCGCCTCGTCGACGAGCCTGCGGTGATCCGTGCCGTCGAGCACCTTGCCGACAACCCGGCCGGTCGCCTCGATCGTGAGCTCTGCAATCTCGGCCCGGATCTGGTCGAGCGCACGCGCCGTCTCGGCCTCGATCTGCTTCCGGGTCTCGTCAAGACGACGGAGCCGCTCGACCTCGACCTCCTCCTTGGCGCGCGCGAGCTGGCTCTCGCCGACCTTGCGCGCCTCGGCAAGGATCTCTGCAGACTCGGCCTTCGCCTGGGCGAGGATCGCACGGTTCTGCTCAAGGAGCGAGCGCGCCTCATCACGAGCGTTGTCGGCCTCTTCGACCGCCTGCCGGATCCGATCGCGGCGCGCGTCAATCGTCTTCTGGATCGGCCCGAACGCGAACTTCTTCAGGACGAGGAACGTCACCGCGAAGCAGATCAGCGTCCAGACCATCAGGCCCGGGACGACGTCGATCAGACCCCCTGACGAGGGCTCCGATGCGAGTGGCAGGAAGCCGGACATGCTCAGATCAGGACGTAGGCGAGCAGGCCGCCGATCAGGCCGTAGAACACGACGGCCTCGGTGAGCGCGAAGCCCAGCCACTGGATGCCGGTCAGCTCACCCTTGAGCTCGGGCTGCCGGGCGACCGCCTGGATCATCGAGCCGAAGATGTTCCCGATGCCGATGCCGGCGCCGAGTGAACCGAGACCGATACCAAGCGCGAGCGCGATCGCCTTACCGGCATCCGCGACGTCGCCGGTGATCTCAGCGAGAGGAAGGAACGAGGACATGGACTGTTTGCCTCCTTAGTGCTCCGGCTCGATTGCCGAGCCGATGTAGATAGCGGACAGCGCAGCGAAGATGTACGCCTGGATGGATACGACAATCACAACTTCGAACAGGTAGAAGGCGGTCGCGGCAGGGACAGCGACCGCAGCAAGCGCGACGTTCCCGAGCACAAAGATGAGCCCGATGAACGTCAGGATCAGCATATGGCCTGCAAGCATGTTCGCGAACAGACGGACGGACAGGCTGATGAGGCGCATGAACTGACCGAGGATCTCGAGCGGCACGATCAGCGGCAGCATCGCGGGCGGGACGTGTGGGATCCAGCTCTTGAAGTACTTCACGGGGCCGTTGGCCCGGACGCCCTCGATGTGCGTGAAGACGAACGTCATCAACGCGAGTGCGAGCGTGACCGACAGCGTCGAGGTGGCGGCAAAGATCCCGAGTGTCGGAAGCGACATCCCGCCGAGCGACACCTTCTCGTCGGAGAGCGGGAGCGGGATGAACCCGAGCATGTTCACGACCCAGATGAAGAGCATCAGGCTCGCGCAGTACGGGAACCAGCGGCCGATTGCCTTCGTCGGCAACCCCTGCTCTGCGACCTGCACCTGGGCGATCTCGTAGATCTGCTCGCCGAACGCCTGACGCCGGTTCGGCCCACGACCGACCGGGACGCGCATCAGCGTGATCACGATCAGACAGGTGACGACCGCGCCGAGGATGAGGTACGCGACGGCCTTGTTGATGTCGAGTCCGAGCGGCAGATCGACCCATGTGTGGAGGTTCCACTCCATCGACGGGTCAAACGTCTCCTCCTCAGGCCCGGTCTCGCCCGATGCGAGCGCGACGGCCGGAAGTGCGAGCCAGAGAGTCAGCGCGAGGGTGGCGACCCGTCTCATGCGCGCGCCTCGACGCTGAAGAACGAAAAAAGTGACAGCGCAAGCTCCGCGGTGTACACGACCGCGTAGAGGAGCAATGCAGCGACGCCGACCCGCTCGTCCGCGATCGTGAGCGCGACGAGAGGGACGCCCACCACAAACGCCCTGAGACCTGTACCGATACCCCGCATGCCTGCGGTCGCGAGGTTACCCGCACCCAGTGGGAGCCGCGTCAGTACCGCGGTCAGCGCCTGGGCGCCTGCCCAGAGCACCGCGGCGAATGCCCAGCCTGCGATCGGCCAGCCCGCGACGAGGAACAGTGGCAGGGCAAGCGCGATGATCGCACCCGCCCCGACGACCGGCCACAGACGGTCCGGAATCGGACGGCGGCTCTCGACGAGATCGTCGAGCTTCGAACGGGACTCGTCGTTCACGAGCCCGCCCGGGTGTACGTGATGTAGACCACCGCAACTCCGGCTGGGATGCCGACGATCGCTCCGACGAGAAGTCCGAGTCCCGGAGCACCGGCGAGCCACCCACCGAGGGCACCGAACCCCATCACCGCACACAGCGTCCCGAGCAGGAGGCCGGACGCGGTGGCGAGGGAGCGAGGGGGAGCGGGAGCAGCGGCGGCTGCGGCCATCGCCGGGAGAATAGCAGGGCGCTTGTGACACTTCTTTCCCCGAACTCATGCGGTATATGCGGGAGTTCGTGGCAGTGGGCCGCTACGCACTGTCCGTGCGGCGGCGGCCGAGCGACTCGAGCTTCACGATCTCGAGCAGCACCACGATGTAGAGCGAGAACCCGACGGCCGCAAGCGCGATCCCCCCCATCGCGAGCGTCCCCCAGAGGTGCCAGGCGCCGCCCGCCCGGAACGGCACGAACCGCGTCGCGAGTGCGGCCACACCGAGGGTTGCGGCCCACGCCCACATCGTCAGCGCAGCGCGGCGCTGCGAGAAGCCGATCGCGAGAAACCGGTGGTGGAGGTGGGAGCGGTCACCCTCGTGGACCGGGAGACCGTGCTTCAGCCGCCGCGCAACGACGAACGATGTGTCGAGGATCGGGATCGCAAGCACGACGAGTGGGAGAAACAACACGACCGTCGATGCGGTCTTCAGCAGACCGGTGACGGAGACAGCCGCGAGCGTGTACCCGAGAACGAGCGCACCCGAGTCGCCCATGAAGATCCGGGCCGGGAAGAAGTTGTGCCGAAGGAACCCCGCGCAGGCGCCCGCGACGATCGCCGAGAGGATTGCAGCGTCCACCTTCCCGAGCGAGAGCGCGAGCGTCGCGAAGGTGATGCCTGCGATGCCGCAGACACCGGCTGCGAGACCGTCGAGACCGTCGAGCAGATTGACCATGTTCATGATCGCGACGATCCAGAGGACGCTGAGCGGCGCTCCCAGCCACACGGCGAGGTCGACGGGGCCGAGGAACGGAAATGTGAAGTGGTCGATCCAGGCGCCGAAGGACACGGGAACGACCGCCGCACCGACCTGGCCGATGAGCTTCGCAATCGGTGGGAGGCCCCGGACGTCGTCCACAGCCCCCACCGCGCACGCGACGACGGCGCCGAGCAACACCCCACACAGCTCACCCTCGAGCCGCAGGAACGCGAGTGACGCCGCGGCTCCTCCGAGGAAGAGTGCGATCCCGCCGAGCCGTGGAATCGGGCGATCGTTCAGGCGGCGCGCACCAGGCTCGTCCACGACGCCGAATCGCCGGGCGAGGAGTCCCACAACCGGGGTGAGCGAGACGACGACTCCGAATGCGACGAGAGCGGCCCAGATCACCGCAGGGTCGGCACGCAACCGGTCGATCACCGCGGCCCCCTACCGGGTGCCGTAGAGACGGTCACCCGCGTCGCCGAGCCCCGGAACGATGTAGCCCTTCTCGTTCAGCTGCCGATCGATCGCCGCGACGACGATCACGACATCCGGGTGATCGCGGTGGAGGCGCTCGATCCCCTCCGGCGCGGCGAGCAGAGAAACGAGCGTCACCGACGTCGCACCCGCCGCCTTGACGAGGGTCACTGCAGCAGCGGTCGAGTTGCCGGTCGCGAGCATCGGGTCGAGCAGGAGCACGTCGCGCTCATCGAGGTCATCGGGCAGCTTGACGAAGTACTCGACCGGCTGGAGAGTCTCCTCGTCCCGATAGAGACCGATGAAGCCGACGCGCGCGCTCGGGATGAGTGAGAGGACGCCGTCGAGCATCCCGACACCGGCCCGCAGGATCGGGCAGACCGCCACCTTCTTGCCCGAGATCCGGTGAGCCTGCATCCGCTCCAGCGGCGTCTCGATCTCCACCTCCTCGATCGCCAGCGTCTTGGTCGCCTCGTACGTCAGGAGCAGCGTCAGCTCGTTTACGAGTTCACGGAACTGCTGCGTGCCGGTGGTGACGTCGCGCAGGAGGCCGATCTTGTGGCGGACGAGCGGGTGCGCCACCTCGATCACGGCGCCCGTCGATGGCGTCCGGTCGCTCATTGCGCTCCGCCCGGCTTCGTCGGGAAGACTGCGCGGCCGGTCGAGCCGGGGTACAGCGGCCTGCTGTCACAAAGCGCGGCGCTCCGCGCAGTGAGCGATTCAAGATCGGCGTCGGGCTGAAGGGCGTCAGCGATGATCCGCCCCACCTCGCGTGTGTCCGCCTCGTCGAACCCGCGCATCGTGATCGCAGGGGATCCGAACCGCACCCCCGACGCGACGGTGGGTGGCCGCTCGTCGAACGGCACGGTGTTCCGGTTCGCGGTGATCTGCACCGAGTGGAGCCGATCCTCCGCGTCCTTGCCACTCCAGTCGGAGCGCCTGAGGTCGAGCATCGCCATGTGTGTATCGGTGCCGCCGGTCAGAACCTCGAGCCCCGCGGTGATGAGTTCGTCGGCGAGCGCGTCCGCGTTCACGCGCACCTGGCGCTGGTACGCGCGGAACGGCTCGCTCGCAGCGATCGCGAAACATGTCGCCTTCGCTGCGATCACGTGCAGCAGCGGCCCGCCCTGGAGCCCAGGGAACACAGCCTTGTCGATCGCCGCTCCGTACTCCGACCGACACAACACGAGACCCGCGCGAGGTCCCGCCAGGGTCTTGTGCGTCGTCGAAGTGACGACGTCGCAGTCCTCGACCGGGTTCGGATGCAGCCCCGCCGCAACAAGCCCGGTGATGTGCGCCATGTCGCACCAGAGGAGCGCGCCCACCTCGTCCGCGACTCGGCGGAACATCTTCGTGTCGATCACCCGCGGGTAGGCGGATGCACCGCAGAGGATGAGCTTCGGGCGGTGTTCCCGTGCGAGCGCGAGCACCTCCTCCTCCTCGATCAGCCCCGTCTCCCGCGAGACACCGTACGAGACCATGTCGTAGAACCGGCCGGAGAAGTTGACCTTCAGCCCGTGGGTCAGGTGCCCGCCGTGGTCGAGCCGGAGCGCGAGGACGGTGTCGCCTGGCTGGAGCAGAGCGTGGTACACGATCTGATTGGCCGGCCCGCCCGCGTGCGCCTGGACGTTCGCGTGCTCGGCGCCAAACAGGGCCTTCGCCCGATCGATCGCGAGCTGCTCGATCTCGTCCACCACTTCGCAGCCGCCGTAGTACCGCTTGCCGGGATACCCCTCCGCGTACTTGTTGGTGGCGACCGATCCGACCGCCTCGAAGATCGCCGGCCACGTGAAGTTCTCCGACGCGATCAGCTCGATCTGGCGGCGCTGGCGCTCGAGCTCACGCGTGAGGAGCGCTGCGACCGCCGGGTCGATCTCAGCGAGTCCCGCGGAACGGAGCGTGTCGAGATCGGTTGTGGGGACAGCCATCCCGCCCATCCTAGACCGCTCTCAGGAGCGCGAGAGTGTCGGTTGCAGAGACCGCACCCTCTCGGAGCACGACGGGCGACGGGCCCGTCAGGTCGAGCACGGTTGACGGCACTCCCGGGAGCGTGCCCCCGTCAACGACCGCGTCCACCCCGGCGCGAAGCCTGGCCACCACGTCCGCGAGCTCGCATGGGTCGGCGCCGCCCGGCTCGTTCGCGCTCGTCGCGACGAGACAACCTGCCGCATCGAGAACGAGAGCCGCCGCCGGCGGGAGAATCGGGATGCGGATCCCGATCGCGTCCGAACGAGGACCCGATAGCCACGGGAACGGACTGCCAACGACCGGGAGGACAAGCGTGAAGGGCCCCGGGAGCAGTCGGTGCGCCGCCGCGATCGCCTCGGCCGGAATGCCCGGAACCTGTGTCTTGAGGACATCGACGGACGCGAACAGGAGCGCTGTCGGCCGCGTCTCCTCCCGCCCCTTCAGCGCGTAGAGCCGTGCGGCCGCCTCCTGCGAGCGCCCGAGAGCTACGAGCCCGTAGACCGTGTCGGTCGGGATCACCGCGACGCCGCCGCCGAGGAGCGCCTCGATCGCCCGCTCTGTCTCAGTCGCCACGACGTCCCTCGACGACGCGGTCGCGGCCGGAGAGATCCTGCGTCACCTCAACAGCGAGGTACCCGATCTGCGCGAGGCGCGCCGCCACCGACTCCGCCTGGCCGTCTCCGACCTCGAGCACGAGCGCGCCGCCGGCCTCAAGGAGCGGCAGGGCAGCCGTCGCGATCACCGTGTGGGCGTCGTCTCCGTAAAGCGCGAGTGAAGGTTCGTGGTCGCGCACTTCCGGCTCGAGACCGTCCCGGTCGGCGGCCGGGACGTACGGCGGGTTCGAGACGACGAGGTGCCACGGCCCGGCCGGGAGACCGACGCGGAAGTCGCCATGGAGAAGTTCTACCTCCAGCCCGAGGGCCGCCGCGTTCTCGCCCGCAAGCGAGAGCGCATCGGGCGAGACGTCGATCGCGGTGACGCGCGCGCCCGGATGCTCGTGCGCGAGCGAGAGCGCAATCGCCCCACCACCGACGCCGACATCGAGGATGCGGGGCGCCTCGTGACCGCCGAGCAGCCCGAGACACCGCTCAACAACGATCTCCGTCTCCGGCCGTGGGATCAGGGCACGCGCATCGACCTTCAGACGCAGCCTGCGGAACCCCCACTCGCCGATCACGTACTGGAGTGGCTCGCGCGCGGCGCGACGCGCAACGAGCGCGCGGGCGCACGCGAGCTCCTCGGCGGTGAGCGGCCGGTCGAACTCCATGTACACCTCGATCCGCTCGAGCCCGAGTGCCTTCCCGAGGAGGAGCTCCGCGTCGAGGCGCGGGTTCTCGACACCGCGCGCGGCGAGATGCTCGACCGTGCGCCGCAGCGTCTCCCGGACCGTGAGCGCTTCCCCCGCCATCGGCCGCGCTACGCGGAGGCAGCCTCGATCGCGCGACGGCGCTCCTCTGTCTGGAGCGCTTCGGTGAAGTCCGCGAGATCGCCTGCAAGGATCTGGTCGAGCCGGTGCACCGTCAGCTTGATCCGGTGGTCGGTGAGCCGGTTCTCCGGAAAGTTGTACGTGCGGATCTTCTCGGCGCGTTCCCCGGTGCCGACCTGCGCCTTGCGGGTCGCCGCGAGAGCCGCCTGCTGGCGCTCCCGCTCGGCCTCGTGCAGGCGCGCGCGAAGGATGCGCATCGCCTTCTCGCGGTTCTGGAGCTGCGACCGCTCGTCCTGCATTGCGACCACGATCCCGCTCGGGAGATGGGTAATCCGGACCGCTGAATCGGTCGTGTTGACCGACTGCCCGCCCGGCCCTGTCGAGCGATACACGTCGATCTTCAGGTCCTTGTCATCGATCACCACCTCGACGTCCTCCGCCTCGGGCATCACCGCCACCGTCGCCGTCGAGGTGTGGATCCGACTCTGCGACTCGGTCGCCGGGACGCGCTGGACACGGTGGGTGCCGCCCTCCCACTTGAAGACCGAGAACGCTCCGTCGCCCTTCACCGCGAACACCGCTTCCTTCACTCCGCCGCCCTCGTTCTCGTTCGTCGAAAGCGGCTCGGTGCGGAACCCCCGCCGCTCTGCGTACCGCTGCAGCATGCGCATCACCTCGCCCGCCCAGAGCGCAGCCTCGTCGCCACCGACCCCCTGGCGGATCTCGAGGATCACGTCCTTCACATCCGCGGGGTCGCGCTCGACGAGTGCAGCGCGCAACTCCTCCTCGAGCCGGGCGACATCCGCCTCGAGATCAGCCGCAAGCGACGCGAGCTCCTCGTCGGCACGGGCATCCGCAAGGTCGGCGCGCGCCTGCCGCCAGCCGCGTGCAATCCGCGTCGCACCCTCGAGCTCCTTCAGGCGTCGGCCGACGTTGGCGGCCTCGCGCCTGTCGTTGTACACGGACGGATCTGCGATCCGTGTCTGGAGCTCCGTGTACGACCGCTCCAGTTCGTCGGCGAGATCGTCGAGCGTCGCCATGGCGGCGATCGTAGCCGCGGCGGTCGCCGCCGCCCCCGCCTATCAGACCTGCGTCGCGGTGACCTCGACGGTTGCGCCCGCTCCCCGGAGGAGGGCCGAGAACGGACATCCCGCATCGGCAGCCGCCACCGCAGCGTCGAATGTCGCCGCGTCAGCCCCCGGTGCGTCACCCCGAACGTCGAGCGTCGCACCGACGATCCGGTGTCCCTCACCGGCGATCTCGTCGAGCGTGATCGCGCAACGGACGTCGAGCCGGGCGGGCGGCGATCCTGCCTGCGTCAGCTGGTTCGAGAGCGACATCGCGAAACAACTCGCGTGCGCGGCGGCGAGCAACTCCTCCGGACTCGTCTGCCCCTCAGGGGCGCCGATCCGCGTCGGGAACGTGACCGCGAACGCGTCGAACGCGCCCGAGGTCGCGGCCGTCACGGTTCCGACCCCTCCGAACAGGTCGCCCTCCCACGTTGCCGAAGCTTCACGAACGACGCGCGGCACGGTGTCTCCCTCCGGTTGTCACGCCATGACCTCGATCCGCCGGTCGGCGGTGAGTTCTTCCGGGGTACGCGCCGCCTCGCGACGGCGAACTTCCTGCATCGCAAGGATCGACACCTCGATCTGTCCGAGATCGGGTTCACGCGTCGTGAGCCGCTGCAGCCACAGCCCGGGCGCGAGGAGCGCCATCAGGAAGCGGTTGTCGCGATGCTTGCCGGCGTAGCGGATCAACTCGTACGCGAGCCCCGCGATCACGGGGAGCAGCAGCACCCGGCTCGCGATCAGCCAGTACCAGTCGGGGCGACCGACGAACGCGAAGACGAAGATTCCGATCACCATTACCCAGAGCAAAAACGCCGTTCCGCAACGCGGGTGGATCAAACTGAACTTCTGCACGTTTGCGGGAGTCAACTCGGCGCCCGCCTCGAGCGCGTTGATCGTCTTGTGCTCGGCTCCGTGGTACTGGAACACCCGCTTCAGATCGGGGATCAGCCCGATCAGCCCGATGTACGCGATGAACACGGCCACCCGGATCGCGCCCTCCACGATCACGAACCACGCCGTGTCCTCGACCGGGAGCCAGCTCGTGACAACCGCGGGCCCGACCTTGAAGAGGATCAGCGCGAACCCGATCGCGATCACAAACGAGAAGATGATTTGGCCCTTCGAGATCTCGGTCACGACCTCGCCGTCGTCGTCCTCTTCCCGCGAGACGACGTTCGCGGAGATCGCCAGCGCGCGGAACCCGATCGCGAGCGATTCCCCGAGTGCCACAACCCCCCGGACCACAGGGAGACGCCAGAAGAGGTTGCGCTCCATCGGCGACCGGATCGAGCGGCCGACCTCGGTCACACCGCCGTCGGGACGACGCACCGCCACCGCCCACCAGGAGGGACCGCGCATCATCACGCCCTCGAGTACCGCCTGCCCGCCGTACGCAACCGAGCGGCTGGCGAGCAACGTGCCGAGGAGACGGAGGAACCGCACGAGACAACGCTACCCGGTCGGCGCCGAGAGCCGTCGCGGGAACCGGGAGGGACGCGCCGGTGCTAGCTCTGCGCGGTGCGCGAACGCTCGAGCTTGCGCTGGAAGCGCTCGACCCGTCCGCCCGTGTCCATCAGCTTCTGCTTGCCCGTGTAGAACGGGTGGCAGGCGGCGCAGATCTCGACGTGGAGCTCGGCCTTCGTCGAGCGCGTCATGAACTCGTTGCCGCAGGAGCACACGACGTGCGAGGTGACGTACTCGGGGTGTAGGCCGGTCTTCATCGGCCGCGCAGAATAGCAGCGGCCACATCTGCGGCCACGTTCCCACCGGAGACGACCGCGACCGGCCGGTCGCCCGAGATCTTGCCGGTGAGAAGCGCCGCAACCGCAGCTGCGCCTGCCGGCTCGCAGGCGAGTTTCAGATCGGCGTAGATGCGGCGCATCGCATCCTCGATCTCGTCGTCGGTGACCGTCACCGCCTCGACCCCATTGGCCCGGCAGACGGCAAGCGCGTTCACCCCCGCGTACGGCGCGTCGAGCCCCCCGGCGCGGGTGCGTGGCTCGATCGAGACCGGTTCGCCGGCGGCAAGGGCCAGCCCGAGCGCAGCCGATCCCACAGGCTCCACCGCAATCACACGGATGCCGCGCGCCCCCAGTGCAGCCGCGACTCCTGCGACAAGCCCGCCACCGCCCGTCGGCACCACCACGAGATCGGTGTCGGGGGCGTCCTCGAGGATTTCGAGACCGACGGTTCCCTGGCCGGCAATCACCAGCGGGTCGTCGAACGGATGGATCGCGACGCGACCCGTCTCCTCGACGATCTGCTGCATGCGCGCGAAGGCATCTGCCGGTGTCCCCGTGATCAGATCGACCGTTGCGCCATAGTCCCGCGTCCGCCCGAGCTTGAACGGGCTCGCGCCCTCGAACATCACGATCACGCAGTCGATCCCCTCCCGGGCAGAGCCCCAGGCGAGCGCCATTGCGTGGTTTCCGGCCGAGACGCCGACGACGCCGCGCGCGCGCTCGGCAGGCGATAGCGAGGCGAGTCGGTTGGTGACGCCCCGTGCCTTGAACGCCCCGGCCTGCTGAAGCAGTTCAGCCTTCACCCGGAGCCCGGGGAGGATCGCCGATGCGTCGAGCAGCGGAGTGCGCCGAACCCGGCCCGCGATCGTCACCGCGGCGCGCTCCACCTCGTCCCGCCCGACCGCGCTCACCCGCTCATTCTCTCATCGACAAGGCTGGCGATGTGCCGACCGATCGCGAGCGAGGACGTCGCTCCCGGCGAGGGGGCGTTCCGGACATGGACAACGCGGTCTCGGACGTGGATCACGAAGTCGTCGACGAGCGATCCGTCAGCGTCGAGGGCCTGTGCCCGGATGCCGGAATGCCCGCGGACGAGATCGTCGCTCCGCAGATCCGGGATTAGTCGCTGCGCCGCACGGCGGAAGAGGCGCTGCGAGAGCCCCCGCCCCGTCTCGGCGGCCGCGTTGCGCCAGTGGGAGCGGAGGAAGCGCCTGAGGCCCGGCGTACGGAAGGCGGCGAGCGCGTCACCGAGCACGACGTCCAATCGGCCGTATCCCTCCCGGGCCAGCGCCAGGACCGCGTTCGGCCCGAGCCACACCTCACCATCCACCCGCACCGTCGTGTGGACGCCGAGAAACGGCAGCCGCGCGTCGGGGACGGGGTAGACAAGCCCGCGTGAGAGGTGCCGACGCTCCGGCCGGAGCGTCCAGTAGTCGCCGCGAAACGGGACGATGTGCGGCTCGACGGGAGCGCCATCGGCGACCGCAAGCCGGTCGGACTGGACACCGGCACAGGAGACGACGTGCGTTGCCTCGATCTCGCCGTTGGAGGTGAGGAGCGTCACGGCGTCGGGGTGGTGCGCGATCCCGAGCACCTCTGCGCCGAGCCGGATCTCCCCGCCCGCCGCACGCACGTCCTCGGCGAGCGCCTCCGCGACGAGCCGGAAGTCCACGACCGCCGTGTGCGGCGAATGGAGCGCCGCCACCCCGGCGACGTGTGGCTCGATCTCCGCAAGACCGTCACGCCCGACGAGCACGACGTCGGGGACGCCGTTCGCGACCGAACGGCGGTGGAGCTCTTCGAGCGCGGGAATCTCCTGCTCGGAGGCGGCGACCACGAGCTTCCCGACCTCGCGCGTCGGAACCGCGCGCTCGTCGCAGTACGCGAGCAGCGCCCCCGCGCCTTCCGCGCACAGCTGCGCCTTCAGCGAGCCGGGGCGGTAGTAGACGCCCCGATGGACGACACCGCTGGACCGCCCCGTCTGGTGCACGCCGACCGCGGCCTCCTTCTCGACGACCAGGACCGCGAGGCCGGGCCGGGCGTGCTGCAGCGCGCGGGCCGTCGCGAGACCGATGATCCCCGCACCGACAATCGCGACGTCGGCACGCGCCATCGTGTCAGGCGTTCGTGTACTCGGGGCCGGAGCCGCCCTCGGGTGGGGTGAGCCGCCCCCCCTTCGCGGTGATCGCGCCGCACTGGACGCAGTTCGACGGCGTCGTCACGACCGTGACCGTGCCGTCACCGTGATCGGCGCCGAGTTCGTAGACCTGCGCGGGACACATCCACGTCCACATCTCCCCTACGTCGCGCGGCACCCGCGTCGTGATCCGCAGGTGGGACGGCTGGTCGTCGCGTGTCCGGTTCCCGGATGCGAAGACCGACGAGAGCTTGTCAAACGTGAGAGTCCCGTCCGGGGCCGGGTAGCGCGCGGCGCGCCCGCTCCGAAGAAGCGGCGCGTCGGCGTTCGGGTGCGTCGCGAGCTCTCGCCCCGGGAACACGCCCTTCGTCACCGTCATCGCACTCGCGAGCGCGCCACCGACGAAGAACCCTCGATCGAACGCCTGGCGCATGTTCCGCACCTCGCGGAGATCGCGCCACATCCGGCTCGACCGGACCGCCCGGTCGTACGAGCCGAGCGCCCCGACCGGTGCACCGCCACCCACGACGAGCGCGTCCAGGATCGCCTCGGCGGCAAGTCGGCCCGACTCGATCGCGTAGTGGACACCCTTCAGCCGCGGGACGTTCACAAGCCCGGCGCTCTCGCCGATCAGAGCGAGCCCGGGCACGCTGAGGGAGGAAGGGACGGAATGCAGGCCACCCTCGCTGATCGTCTTCGCACCCCATGCGACCCGTTCGCCACCGGCGAGGATCGATCGCACCAGCGGGTGCGTCTTGAACTCCTGCAGGAGGTCGTGGGCGGACAGCTCGACGTCGCGATACTCGAGCCCAACCACGAACCCGAGCGAGATGTGGTCGTCCCCCATTGGGTAGATCCACGAGCCGCCAAACTCGCCGAAGCGCGGGCTCTTGCGCAGGGGCCACCCGAGCGTGTGCACGATCTTGCGCAGTGGCTTCGCAACCCGCCAGACCTCCTTCACCCCGAGCGCCCAAATCTGCGGGTTCCGCCCCTGGAGCCCGAACCGCTCGATCGCGGCGGTCGTGAGGTGTCCCGCCGTCCCTTCCGCGAGGACGGTCACCGCAGCGGCGATGTCCGAGCCCGGTTCGAAGTTCGATAGCGCCTGCCCCTCGCGACCGCGGCCGCGGTCACCCGTCCGGATCCCGACGACCCGGTCGCCCTCGACGAGCAGACGGTCGGCGGCGGTCTCGGGCAGGATCATCGCGCCCGCCTCCTCCGCGCGCTCCGCGAGGAAGCGACCGAGCTCGGAGACCGAGACGACCACGTTCCCGTGGTTGCGCATCGTCGGCGGTGGCGGCACGCGGAGGGAGTGACCGCGCGTCATCAGGTAGACGGCCTCGCCCTTGACCGGCCCATACGTCGGGATCCCCTCGAGTCCCGGCCGGTCGGGGAACAGCGCCTGGAGCGGGCCAGGATCGATCACGGCTCCCGAGAGGAGATGCGAACCCGGCTGCTTCCCCTTCTCGACAACAGCGATCGGAACCTCGCCGAGCCGCTCACGGACATCGGGATGCTGCTCGAGAAGCTGCCCGAGACGGACGGCGCACGCGAGACCAGCGGGGCCGCCGCCGACGATCGCGATCCCGACTTC
>CAYXAS010000009.1:0-5871 GCA_964461665.1 uncultured Gaiellales bacterium | reverse complement strand
CTCCGAAACCGGGTCGACCGGCCGCGAGACGGCGTCGCGGAGTGAGAACGCGGGAGGGAACTCCGAGGGGCGGGCCCCGGCCATGGCTTACGCCTTGCGGGCGCGGACGAGCGCGGCGAGCTTCGGGGCGAAGGTGTTCAGGTCGCCCACGACGCCGATGTCCGCGAAGTCGAAGATGGGCGCGTTCGGGTCCTTGTTGACCGCGACGATCGTGCCCGAGTTCTGCATCCCGACCTTGTGCTGGATCGCGCCAGAGACGCCGAGCGCGACGTAGAGCTTCGGCGAAACGCTCTTGCCGGTCTGTCCGACCTGGGTCGCATACGGGTACCAACCGGCATCGACCACCGCCCGCGTCGCCGCCACCGCGCCGCCGAGCGCTTCGGCGAGATCCTCGCAAAGGCGGAAACCGTCGGGCGAGCCGAGCCCGCGCCCGCCTGCCACGATCACCTCGGCGTCCTCGATCGACGGACCTGCGGCCCGTTCCGAGAGACGTTCGACGAGCACCGCGCGGGTCGAGAAGTTCGCGAACGTCGCCGTGACGGTGTGGGTCTCTGCTGTGCCGCCTGTCTCGACGGGGTCGAATGTTCCGGAGCGGATGAGCGCGAGTCGGAGTGGACTCGTCCACCCGACGTCGACGACCACCGTGTCGCCGAGCGCTGGACGACGGCCGTGCAGCACCCCACCGTCACGCTCGAGCCCTGTCAGATCCCAGTTGAGCCCCGCGTCAAGCCGCGCTGCAAGCCCAGCGGCGACGTCGGCAGCGAGCACCGAGGCTGCGAACAGCACGGTGTCGGCGCCGCTCGCGGCGATCACCACCTCGAGCGCGTCGACGCGCGGCTGAGGCAGAGGCGCGGCGAGGGCGGGGTCGTCCACGACGTAGACCGTGACCGCTCCGAAGGGTCCTGCTGCGACGGCGACGTCGGCGACACCGTGCCCGAGCACCACACCTGCCACCTCTCCGCCGAGCGCGGTCGCGCGCGCCAGCACACCGAGGCTCCCCTTTGTCGGGCTACCGCCGTCGTGTTCAAGGAAGACGAGCGTCACAGCCATCAGACGAGCCTCCGCTCGACGAGCAGCTCGAGCACCCGATCCGCAGCCGAACCGTCGTCCTCGATCCTGACCCGATCCGACTTCGTGGTGGGCGGCGTGACAGCGAGGACCGCGGTGCGTGACCCGGACTCCCCCGCCTCGCCAGCAGCAACACCGATCTCCGCGAGCGTCAGCCGATCCTGCGGCTTCGACTTCGCCCCCATGATCCCCTTCAGCGACGGGTAGCGAGGCTCGTTGATCGCATCCGAGACGGCGACAATGGCTGGGAGCGGTGCGCGGATCACGTCGTACCCGAACTCGGTCTGTCGCTTGCCGGTGACCGACGCGCCGTCTGTCGAGAGCTCCGCGACCTGCGAGACGACCGGGAGCCGTAGCCGCTCGGCGACCGCTGCCCAGAGGACGGCACCGTCGCCGTCTGCGGACTGCTGCCCGAAGAGGACGATGTCTGCGCTCTCGCGTTCGAGCGCGCCCGCGAGCACCCGACTCGTCGCAACGAGATCGGATCCCTCGGCAAGCGTGTCGGTGACGAGCACCGCACGGTCGGCACCCATCGCAAGCGCCTTGCGGAGAGACTCCGCCGCCTTCTCCGGCCCGACGGTCACAAGCACCACCTCGCCGCCGTGGGCGTCACGAAGCCGCAAACCCTCTTCGACCGCGTTCAGATCGGTCGGGTTGAGCGCGCCCTCGCCGCTCCTGTCGAGCCGGTTCGTCGCGCTGTCGAGCCGCTTGTGTCCGGTCGCGTCCGGGACATGTTTGACGCAGACGGCGATCTTCACAGGGTCGGACTGTATCGACGGGGTGGCTCGTGCCGCGTCAGTCGGCGGAGCCAGCGAGCCGATCGCGGAGGAACGTGACGATGTCGCCGGTCGCCGACCCCGGTGTGAACACTGCGGCCACTCCGAGTGCTCGCAACGCCTCCGCGTCCTTGACCGGAACGGTTCCTCCGACGACCACCAGCACATCCCCCGCACCCTCTGCGCGGAGCCCATCCACGATCCGCGGGACGAGCGTCATGTGCGCGCCCGAGAGGATTGAGATCCCGACCGCGTCTGCGTCCTCCTGGATCGCGGTCTCGACGATCTGCTCCGGAGTCTGGTGGAGACCGGTGTAGATCACCTCCATCCCCGCGTCGCGAAGCGAGCGGGCGATGATCTTCGCGCCGCGGTCATGTCCATCGAGACCGGGCTTCGCGATCACGACACGGATCGGGCGTGGCATCCGTCTCACCTACTGGGCGAGCGGCACGCCGGGCCGGTACCGGGGAACCCAGTAGTTGATGAGCCACCGCCCGTCATCCCGTACGAGACCGATGAAGAAGGTGAGTGGCTTCTGGCCCTCGCCGCCGACGCCCGGATTCAGGCGCACCTCGAGCATCGCCTCGTCCGCGTACGAGAAGTCGGTGCGCCAGTGCTCCGGCCCGATCTCGTCCACGGGATACGGGATGACCGGGATCGCTCCCGCCTCCCACTCCTCCCGCGTGAGGGAACCGCGGATGTCCTTGTGTGTGAGGTCGTAGGTGCCAGCGAGATCCCGCCGGGTGACGGCCCCCATGATCCATGTCCGCGCGGCCTCGCGCGTCTCGTCGGCGAGCGGCACGACCTTGGCGCCCGGATCGATGTCCGCCGGGAGCGTGGAGATGGGCGCGTCACGCCGCGATGCGGTGTTCCAGAAGAGGATGGCCGTCGTCGCCATCGCCGCGACAACAACAACCGCCAGCGCGACGGCAGCGAGCCTCCGCTGGAGGCGCGGCGACGAACGGACGCGCGAGACGACCCCGGCCATGCGCCTCAGGGTACCGCCCACCGCTCGCGGGAGGAACGCCCGACTTGGTGGAGAACACCGACGGGCGCCGACGGTCAGCCCGGCTCGACGGCTACGGGCTTGCCGTCGGCGCGCTCATGCAGCGGCGCCCGCGCTCCGGCGCAGACGTGCCGCTAGCGCTCGCCGCCCGGTTTCCAGAGCGGCTCGGGGTGTCCGGCCTCGACGTTCGCGGTACGCGCGAGGATGAAGAGCAGGTCGGAGAGCCGGTTGAGATACACGACGGCGAGCCTGCTCACGCCAGGTCCTGCCTCGGCCGCGAGCGCCTCGCGTTCGGCGCGACGACAGACGGTGCGCGCGAACTGAAGCCCGGCTGCGGCTGGCGCCCCACCGGGCAGCACGAAACTCCGAAGCTCGGGGAGCGCGTCGTTGAACCGGTCGCACTCGGTCTCGAGCCGATCGATCATCTCCTGCGTGACGCGGAGCCGACCCTCCACTCCGACGGGGACGCACAGGTCCGCGCCGACGTCGAAGAGGTCGTTCTGGACGGATTCGAGTACCGAGCGCAGCGTGGCCGTCGGGCCGAGCGCAAGCACCCTTCCGACCACCGCATTCACCTCATCCACCGTCCCGAGCGCCACGACCCGTGGGTCGAGCTTCGAGACGCGGGTGCCGTCACCCAGCGACGTTTCGCCCGCGTCGCCGCCACGGGTGTAGATCCGCGTCAGGCGCACCGGCTCGTCACGGCGGCGGGTCATCCGGGTCGAGGGTACTCGTAGAAGCCGCTACCGCTCTTCCGCCCCAGCCGCCCAGCGGCCACGTATTCGCGGAGGAGCGGGCACGGAACGTACTTCTCATCGCCGAGCCCGTCGTGGAGCACCTCCATGATCGCAACGCACGTGTCGAGCCCGATGAGGTCGGCGAGCGCGAGCGGCCCCATCGGATGCGCGAGCCCGAGGCGCGCGATCGTGTCGATCGCCTCCAGCTCGGCAACCCCGTCGTGGAGTGCGTACGCCGCCTCGTTGATGAACGGCATCAGGATCCGGTTCGCGACGAAGCCGGGGAAGTCGCGCGCCTCGGCCGGAGTCTTCCCGAGGTCGGTCGCGAGCGCAACGATCGCGGCTGCGGTCTCATCGGACGTCCCCGTCGCACGGATCACCTCGACGAGCTTCATCACCGGAACGGGGTTGAAGAAGTGCATCCCGACGACCCGATCGGGGCGCCTGGTCGCCTCGGCGAGCGACGAGATCGGAATCGAGGAGGTGTTAGAGGCGAGCACCGCCTCCGCCGGGAGCACACCGTCCGCGCGCCGGAAGAGATCGACCTTCGTCTCGGCGTCCTCGACGATCGCCTCGATCATGAGGTCGGCCGGGACGAGCTCGTCGGCGACCGCGATCCGTGCGAGCGTCTCGTCCGCCGGTGCACCGCCCTTCTCCGCGAGCCGGGTGAGGCTCTTCTCGATCGCCGCGAGGCCGCGCTCGACCGCCCCCGGGAACGGATCGTGCAGCGAGACGGTGCGACCGGAAGCCGCGACAACCTGCGCGATCCCCGCCCCCATCTGGCCGGCCCCGACCACGAGGACGTGCGGGAAGCGCATCACGCGACGCTAGACGATCCGGTCGGGGCCGCCCGGGAGCTCCGGGCGCGTGCCGCGCCGTCGGCGGCGCATCGACCACTGGAGCACGCCGAGCAGGATCAGGATCCCGATCACGATCTTGATCGGACCGCCGCGCGGCTCGTCAGCGACGGCGAGCAGCGCGGCGGGATCGGTGAGTCCGCACGAATCGGTCACGAGCTGCGACCCGTCGAGCGTCGCGAACACACCGACATCCACCCCGGGGACGAGCGCTGCCCCCGTCGAGTCCGTCAGCTCCGCCGCTCGGATCTCCACCGTGCCGCCGAGCGTGCCCTTCACCCGCTGAAACACCTTGAAGTGCCAGATCGATCCGTCGTGCTGCAGCGCCTTGCCGACGAACGCGACCGGCGCGATTTCGAGTCGTTCGTTGAGGGGGACGTTGGGGCAGACCGGCGCGGCGGAGAGCGCGGCCGGAACGGCGACGATCGCTACGAGCGAGACAAGGCAGTGGATGTGCAGGCGTCTCACGGCTCAGACCTCCACCAGAAGCGCGTCACCCTGACCGCCACCCGAACAGATCGCGGCGAGCCCCAGCCCGCCGCCCTCGCGCCGGAGCTCGTGGACGAGCGTCGCGACGATCCGCCCACCCGAAGCACCGATCGGATGACCGAGCGCAACGGCGCCGCCGTTGACGTTGACGATCTCCTCGTCCACCCCGAGCATCCGGGTGGAGTTCCACGCCACCGATGCAAAGGCCTCGTTGATCTCGACACGCCTGACATCAGCGAGCGAACGTCCTGCAGCGGCGAGCGCCGCCTCGGCGGCGCGGGCTGGTGTGCGCGCGAGGTAGGCGAACTCGTCGGCAACCGCGCCCTGCCCGACGATCCGGGCGAGCGGCTCGAGTCCGCGCTCCTGCGCAAAGCGTGCCGAGCAAACCACCACGGCCGAGGCGCCGTCGCTGAGACCGGGCGCGTTCCCCGCGGTCGTCGTTCCGTCCGGGTCGAAGACCGGCTTGAGCGACCCGAGCTTCTCGAGCGTGCTGTCCCGCCTGACCGATTCGTCGGTCGTGACGTCACCGACCGAGACGATCTCGCTCTCGAACCGCCCCGCGTCCTGCGCGGCTGCGGCGCGTGCGTGCGACCGAGCCGCCCAGCTGTCCTGGTCCGCGCGGGAGATTCCGAGTTCGCGCGAGACGTGCGAGGCCTGCTGCACCATGTGCAGCCCGTCGAACGACGAGGTGAGACCGTCGAAGACCGCGTGGTCCACGATCTCCCCGGTGCCGAGCCGGTACCCGAACCGCGCCTTCGTCAGGAGATACGGCGCGTTCGACATCGACTCCATCCCGCCCGCGACGACGACGTCGTACTGGCCGGAACGGACGAGGAGCTCGGCGAGCGCGATCGCGCGCACCGAAGACGCGCACACCTTGTTGATGGTGTCCGCGCCGACGCCGATCGGAAGTCCTGCGGCGATCGCGGCCTGGCGTG
>CAYXAS010000008.1:15674-49291 GCA_964461665.1 uncultured Gaiellales bacterium | reverse complement strand
GAGCGATACTGCGGTGGATGGGGGATCCACGCGACAGTCACGGGCGCGCATCTGACACCGACGGCGAGTGGCGTTCGCGGCGGGCCTGGAAGGAGGCTGCGCGGACGCGGCGCGATGGGGCGGAAGCATTCATCGCTCATGTGCGGCGCTCGGTACACCGACTCGTCGAGGGCGACGAGCCCGTGATCGCCGGTCCGTGGCTGGGCGAGGTTGGATACGAGTTGCTCGGATGGATCCCGTTCCTCCGCCGGCTCGTCAGTGAGGTCCCCGGTCTGCGATCGCGGTTGACGGTCGTCTCGCGCGGCGACACGTCGTCGTGGTACGCGGACCTCGGGGTGCGCTACGAGGAAGCCCTCCTGCACTTCACCCCGTCGGAGCTCGCCGAGCTGCAGGCGTCGGGAGGGAGCCCGGGCCATCCGCTTGAGATGAAGAAGGCGTTCGGCCCGACGGTTGCCCAGCGGCATGTCGCTGCGCGAGTCGCAGCGTCGCTCGGGTACTCGCGCCACGTGCTGCTCGACCCGTCATGGTTCCTCGCACCGCTGCTAATTCTTCGAGCGCAGGGTTCTCTGCGGCGGATCGAGGATCTCCTCGACTTCCGCCCCATTACGCCGCCAGAGTTGCCAGCCGGGTGCAGTGACCTGTCCGCACCGTTTGTCGCCGTCCGGCTCTACGACAGCGGTGTTCTCCCGCTCTCGGCTGCACAGCGCCGGAATGCACAACGGATCATCGATGTGCTGCGCGAGACGGTTCGGGTCGTCGACCTCGATCCCGAGCTTCCGCTCGACAACCACGAGCAGTACCGCCTCGAGGGGATCGAACGACTCTCCTCGATCGTCGGTGACGTGCCACCCGCGGGGAATCTCGGAATCCAAACGGCAGTTCTGGCTCGAGCGAGCGCGTTCATCGGGACGTTTGGCGGAGGGGCTTTCCTGCCACCGCTTCTCGGCGTCCCAACGGTCGCCGTGTATTCGCAGGCGGTGATCGTGAAGAACGGATCGTTCTTCACGGCCAGCCGGTTGTTCGACACCGCAGGGTACGGACCCTGGTTCCCGTTCCGGCTCGACCCACACGGAGTTGCCGCTGACGCAGCTGCACGCCTCGTCCACGACGCGGCATCGCGCCGATCGCTCTCAACCTGACGTGCACCGGACGATCGGTGGTCGGGCGGCCGAACGATGCGGTATAACCAGCCGTCGATGGTGGCCTCGGGGCGGATCGACATCGGCGGTACGGCGATCGGGGACGACACCGACTGCTACGTGATCGCCGAGGTGGGGCACAACCACCAGGGCTCGCTCGACCAGTGCAAGAAACTGTTTGCGGCGGCGGCGGCGAGTGGCGCGCACGCGGTCAAGCTCCAGAAGCGAGACAACCGCACGCTCTACACCGGCGCCTACTACGACCGTGCCTACGAGAGCGAGAACAGCTTTGGCCCCACGTATGGCGCGCACCGCGAGGCGCTCGAGTTCGGGCGCGACGAGTACCTCGAACTGAAGCGGTTCTGCGCTGAACTCGGGGTGACGTTCTTTTCGACTGCATTCGACTTCGCGTCGGCGGATTTCCTCGCAGAACTTGAGATGCCCGCGTACAAGATCGCCTCGGGTGACCTCACGAACACGCCGCTCCTCCGATACGTGGGCGAGATCGGGAAGCCGGTGATCTTCTCGACCGGGGCAGCGACGCTCGACGACGTGCGGCGGGCGTACGACGCGGTCGCCGAGGTGAACGATCAGGTCGCGATCCTTCAGTGCACCGCGGGATACCCCGCCGAATGGGATCAGCTTGACCTTCGGGTGATCGCGACGTACGGCGAGTTGTTCCCCCAGGCGGTGATCGGGTTCTCGAGCCACGACAACGGGATCGCGATGGCCGTCGGCGCATACGTGCTTGGTGCCCGGATCGTCGAGAAGCACTTCACGCTCAACCGCGCCGCGCGAGGCACCGACCACGCGTTCTCGCTCGAGCCTGCCGGTCTCAGAAAGCTCGTCCGCGACCTCGAGCGGACGCGCCTCGCGCTGGGGGATGGAACGAAGACGATGTACCCGACCGAGATCGAGCCGGCGAAGAAGATGTCGAAGAAGGTCGTCGCCGCCCGCGCGCTCCCCGCTGGCACGGTGCTGGCACGCGAGGATCTCGCGCTCAGGTCGCCGGGCGACGGGCTTCTGCCGTACGAACTCGACCGTCTGCTCGGTCGCGTCCTGCGCCACCCGCTCGCCGTGGACGATGCGCTCACGTTCGAGGTGCTCGAGGAGCCCCTCCTCGGAGCGTCCGACGGGCGCGCTGCCGTCGGCCATGTCGGCTGACCTCCGCGGCCACGTCGCCGTTGTCACCGGGGCGCTCGGCAGGCTCGGCCCCGTGTGGGTCGAAGCGCTCGCCGGAGCAGGTGCCACCGTCATCGGAGTCGATCTACGCGACGGTGACAGCGGCGCGTTGGCAGCAGTTGAGATCGCCGATGTGACGGACCCCGCCGCGGTCGCTGCGGCACGCGACCGGATTGTCGAGGCGTACGGCGTCCCCCACGTGCTCATCAACAACGCGGGTATCGATCAGCCGCCCGGACCGGCCCGGACGCATGCGATCGAGGACTGGCCGCTCGACGACTTCCTCGGCACGGTCGAGGTGAACCTCGCGGGCACGTTCGTCGTCACGCAAGCGTTCGGTTCCGTGATGCGCGACGCGGGTCGCGGCTCGATCGTGAATCTCGGTTCGCTCTACGCCACTGTCGCCCCGATCCCCGACCTCTATGACCATCTGGGGCTCGAGCCGCCGTTTCTCAAGCCCCCCGCGTACGCGGCCTCGAAGGCAGGGGTGCTTGCGCTCACGCGGTACTTCGCGCGGCTCTGGGGCCCGAACGGCGTGCGGGTCAACGCGCTCTCGCCCGGCGGGGTCGCGGGCGGGCAGGATTCGGAGTTCACGCGGAAGTTCACCGACCGGGTAGCGCTCGGGCGCATGGCAGAACCCGCCGACCTCGTCGGCCCTCTTCTCTTCTTGGCCTCCGACGCCTCGCGCTACGTGACGGGGCAGGAGTTGCGCGTCGACGGCGGCTGGCTGTGACCGAGTGGATTCCGAACGTCATCGACGGGGAGGAGCGCCTCGCCCGCGACGGAGGGACGTTCGAGAAGTACGCGCCGGCGACCGGTGAGCCGCTTGCGGAGGCCGCGCGGTCGGGGGCGGCCGACGTCGATGACGCTGTCGTAGCGGCGCTCGCGGCGCAGCCCGCTTGGGCGGCACGCACAGTCGCGGAACGGGGCACGATCCTTCGCCGGCTCGCGCAACTTCTTGAGCGCGATCGAGACGACCTCGCGACCATCGTCCACCGCGAGACCGGGAAGTCGATGCGCGACGCACGCGGGGAGACCGACGCTGCGATCGAGATGGGCTACTTCGTCGCAGGCGAAGGCCGACGGTTCTACGGCCGCACAACCACGAGCGGCGTGCCGAATCGGCAGGCGATGACCGTCCGCCAGCCGCTCGGGGTTGCCGGTCTCATCATCGCGGCGAACACCCCGATCGCAAACGTCGCCTGGAAGGTGTTTCCCGCTCTCCTCTGCGGGAACGCGGCCGTGCTCAAGGCCTCCGAGGACACGCCGTGGACGGCGCTCGCGTTCGCGCGGCTCGCGGACGAGGCGGGCGTTCCTTCAGGAGTGCTGAACGTTGTCCAGGGTTTCGGGCCGGAGGCGGGGCAGCCGATCGTGGAGGATCAGCGGGTCGCGGTCGTCAGTTTCACCGGTTCCACCGCGGTTGGGCGGAGGATCGCGCGGGTCGCGGGTGAGCGTCTCGCGAAGGTCTGTCTCGAGCTAGGAGGCAAGAACGCTCTCGTGGTTTGTGACGACGCCGACCTCGACCGGGCGGCGGATGTCGCGATCCTCTCTGCGTTTTCGAACGCGGGGCAGCGATGCGCCGCCGGAAGTCGGATCCTCGTGTTCGAGGCGGTGTACGACGTGTTCCGCGCGCGGCTCGCCGAGCGAGCGCGGGCGCAACGGGTCGGCGATCGCGATGAGGACGACTTCGGCGCCGTGATCAACGAGCGCCAGATCTCGAACATGGTCGCCGCGGTAGAGCGTGCCCGAGCCGGTGGCGCAACGATCCTGACCGGCGGAGGGCGTCTCGACCGGCCGGGGTTCTTCATGGCGCCGACCCTGCTCGAAGGCGTTGCGCTCGACGGGGAACTCGCATGCCTCGAGGTGTTCGGCCCGATCGCGACCATCCACCCGGTTCGAGACTTCGAGGACGCGGTCGCTGCGGCCCACGCGTCCCCGTACGGCCTGACGGCGGCGATCTGGACGCGGAGCGTCCACCGCGCGCAGGAGTTCACGCGCAGGATGCGCGTGGGCGTCGTCTCGGTCAACGGTGGCACCTACGGTTCGGAGCCGCACATGCCGTTCGGGGGTCTCGGCGATTCGGGCACCGGCTGGCGCGAGGCAGGGACGGAGGCGCTCGATGTCTACTCGGACTGGAAGACCATCTATGTGAACCACGACCCGGGAGCGGTGTGAGCAGGGTCGCGCTCGTGCCCGCCCGCAGCGGTTCGCTGCGTGTTCCGGGCAAGAACCTCCTGCCGCTTGCGGGGCACTCGCTGCTCGCCTACGCGATCGCGGGGGCGCAGGAGAGCGGCCTCTTCGACACGGTCATTGTCTCCACCGATGACGCTGCGACCGCGGAGATGGCGACCCGCTACGGCGCCGAGGTACCCGGGTTGCGTCCGGTCGAGCTTGCGGGACCCACGTCGCCCGACATCGAGTGGGTGCTCCACGTTCGCGATGTCCTCGCCGCGACAGGGCGTGACTTCGATGCGTTCGCCATCCTCCGGCCGACGAGTCCGTTCCGCACCGCCGCGACGATCTGTCGTGCCTGGGACACGCTTCTCGCGCTCGGAGACCGCGCCGACTCGGTGCGTGCGGTCGAGCGGTGCACACAGCATCCGGGGAAGATGTGGACGCTCGGCGATGACGGCACCCTCGACCCGTTGCTCTCACAGCCTGTGGGCGAAACGCCACTCCACTCACGCCAGTATCAGGCGCTCCCGGAGGTTTACGTGCAGAACTCGAGCCTCGAGATCGCGTGGACCGGGGTGCTCGACGACGACCCGCCGACGATCTCCGGTCGCCGTGTGGGTGCATTCCTCACCGACGGCTGGGAGGGATTTTCGATCGACTACCCGGCCGATGTAGAGCGAGCCGAACGCGCGCTCGCGACGGGCGCCGCGACACTGCCGACGATCGCCGCGGTGTCGGCGGAGGCGCGCGCATGAGTCTCGCATGGGTGCCGCCCGTCGAGCTCGAGCGCATCCGTGCGCTCGACGCGGACCCCGCGGAGCGTGTGGCCGTGTTCGCGGACGCCTGTCGGCTCAATGTTCTGTCGATGGTGATGCGCGCTGGCTCCGGCCATCTCGGAACGAGTTTCTCGTGCATCGACATGCTCGCGTGGCTCCATCTCGAGGTGGTGCGTGACGGCGACCGGGTGTTCTCCTCGAAGGGGCACGACGCGCCTGCGGTCTACGCCGTTCTTGCCGGTCTCGGACGGATTCCGTTCGAGAAGTTGAAAGCGCTGCGTCGGCTGGGTGGTCTCCCCGGCCACCCGGATGTGAAGTCGACGCCCGACGTTGTGACGAACACCGGCTCGCTCGGGATGGGGGTTTCGAAGGCGCGCGGCTTCGTGCTCGCTGACCGGCTCGCGGGTCGAGCGGGCCGCGTGTTCGTGATCACCGGCGACGGCGAGCTCCAGGAAGGGCAGTTCTGGGAGTCGTTGCAGCCAACCGCGAACCGATCGCTCGGTGAGATCACGGTGCTCGTCGATCACAACAAGATCCAGTCGGACACCTGGGTCGAGACGGTGAGTGATCTCGGCGATCTCGAGGAGAAAGTGGCCGTTTTCGGTTGGGCGACCTCCTCGTGCGACGGGAACGACGTGGCGGCATTCGCGCGGACGCTTGGAAGCCTCGAGGCTGCGGCGCCCGACCGGCCGAAGCTCATCGTTGCTCACACACGCAAGGGCGCGGGAGTCTCGTTCATGGAGCCGCACGCGCTTCCACTCGCCGACACGTCGCTGTACCGGTTTCACTCCGGTGCTCCGAGCCTGGAGGACTACGCCGCCGCGCGGTCTGAAATCCACGAACGCCTCGACGCGCGGCTCCACGCTCTCGGGGCCGCCCCGGTGAGGCTGGAGGAGGAAGCCGTCCCGGTGCGCGTCGCGCCGGTGGCACCCCAACGGCTGGTTGCCGCGTACGGGGACGAGCTGCTCACGATTGCGCGCGGGGACCAACGCGTCGTCGCGCTCGACGCGGACCTGAGGCTCGACACCGGTCTCGTCGCGTTCCGCGAGGGTTTGCCTGAGCGGTTCATCGAGTGTGGGATTGCCGAACAGGACATGGTGTCCCAGGCAGGAGCGATGGCGCTCAGTGGGCTCCTCCCGGTCGTCCACTCGTTCGCCTGCTTCCTCACGCCGCGCGCGAACGAGCAGATCTTCAACAACGGATCCGAGGGGACACGGGTCGTCTACAGCGGGTCGCTCGCTGGGATCGTTCCCGGCGGGCCGGGCCACTCGCACCAGTCGGTGCGCGACATCGCGCTGATGGGCTCGGTGCCAGGGATGGCGTGCATCGAGCCGTATTGCGAGGCCGAGGCGCGCGCCGCGATCCGCTGGGCGCTCCGCGAGACAGACGGTCCCGTCTACATCCGGCTCGTGACCCCGCCCTGGGATCTCGGTTTCGAGCCGCCTGCATCCGGGGATCTCGCCGTCGGGCGAGGGACGGTGCTTCGGACCGGGACGGATGGCGGCTTCGTTGCGACCGGACCGGTGCTCGTCTCGCAGGCGTGGAAGGCGTGTGAACTGCTCGCGGCTGAGGGCATCTCATTCGGTCTCGTCGCGCTGCCGTGGCTCCGAGCGGTCGATGGTGGATGGCTGGCGGGGGTGATTCCGACAGGCGCGATCGTGACGCTCGACAACCATGTCGCGGCAGGCGGGCAGGGGGAGGCGGTACTGGCGGCGCTTGCCGCGGCGCAGCCCGAAGCAGCAGCACGTGTGCACGCGGTCGCGATCGATCGGACACCTGTCTGTGGCACGAACGACGAGGTGCTCCATGCCCACGGCCTCGACGCAGCCGCGCTCGCGGGATTGGTCCGGACGACGATCGCCCGCCAGGTCGCGCGTGCGTTGTGAGCGGTGTCCTGTGATGCCCCGGGTGCCGGACGACGCTGCCGAGATGGGACTGGGCTACGCTCACGCGCTTGTCTGCGCGAATCGCCCGATCGAGAACGACGCGGAGGGCTTCAGGTCGTCGGTAGGGTCGCTCGCGTGAGGGTGGCGGTTGTCGGCGGCGCCGGATACAAGGGGTGCGTCCTCGTGCCGAAGTTGCTCGCGGCGGGCCATGAGGTCGTCGTGTTCGATGCGATGTTGTACGGGTCGGACGGTCTGCCCGTACACCAGTGCCTCGAAGTGGTCGACGGTGACATTCGAGATACGAGCGGGTACGCGGCCGCAATTACGGGCTGCGATGCAGTGGTGAACCTCGCCTGCATCTCGAACGACCCGAGCTACGAGCTCGACCCCGGGTTGTCGCGTCAGATCAACTACGAGTGCTTCGAGCCGATGGTTCGCGCCACCGTCGGGGCGGGCGTCTCTCGCTACGTCTACGCATCGACGAGTTCGGTCTACGGGGTGAGCGATGCCGCGGAGGTGGCCGAGGATCACCCGCTCCTGCCCGTCAGTGACTACAACCGTTACAAGGGATTGACCGAGCCGCAGCTGCTCGCCCACCAGTCTCCGTCCTTCACCGCCGTGGTCGTGCGCCCCGCGACGGTGTGTGGGTACTCGCCCAGAATGCGCCTCGATCTCGCGGTCAACATCCTCACGAACCATGCGGTCAACCGCGGCTGCATCACGGTCTTCGGTGGTGAACAGAAGCGACCGAACATCCACATCGACGATGTCACCGATCTCTACGCCGACCTCCTCACTCGTCCGGCGGAGCAGATTGCGGGACAGACATTCAACGCGGGCTACGAGAACTTCACCATCCGCCAGCTCGCCGACCAGGTGAAGCGCGTCGTCGAACAGGAGTTCCCGGATCGTGGGCCGATCCCGATCGAGACGGTCCCGAGCGACGACCCACGGTCGTACCACGTCTCGTCACGGAAGATCGCGGAGCATCTGGGGTGGCGGCCGAAGCGGACGATCGAGGACGCGGTGCATGACGTCTGCCGTGCGTTCAAGAGCGGACTGCTGCCGGACAGCCTCGATGATGATCGGTACTTCAACGTCCGGGCGATCAAGGCGGGCACGCTCCGCTGACCGCTCTGCAGGCAGAAACCCTCGGTACTGCGGCCCCTGCGGTGTGTCATGCGGCCCGGCGACGGGCCGCCCAGGACGCTAGGGGTCGGAGCAATCAACCATTCGGAGCCGAACCGCCTCTCTCCGACCGCGTCCTGCCGGCGGGCGGCAGGCGCCGTTGCGGTGACGGGACGCGTCGACGCGCTGCGCTCTGCCGCGTGTTCGCGCAAGGCGTAGGGTGGAAGGGATGACCATCCGCCCAGATGATTCAGGGGCGTCGAGGGGGCGGGTCGCTGGGAGTCGACGGCACAGCCACACCGCAGCCGGCCCTGCGACGGGTCGCCTTGGCTGTGGCGCTCGACCGATCAGGGCGAGCGGTCAGCCCTGCGGGTTCCCGCGCCGGCCTTCTTCCGTGACGGCTCCATGGTGTCGGGCCACCGACGGCGCATCCGCGCGGCCAGGACTCCGGTGAGCGAGGTGACGGAGGGGGTCGCGGCCTCGGCCGCGGACGACGCGCTCGCCCGGCCGCATACTGCGCTGGCGGGCGCCAGGGTCGTGGTCGGCGTGCCCGCATACGCAGATCCGGACGGCGCCCGCCGGACCGTGGTTTCTCTGCTCGCGCAGGGCATCGACTCGCTCGCCGTGGTCATGGTCGACGATGACCCGTCCGGGGGTGCAGCCGTCGCCGTGCGGGATCTCGCGCACGATCCGCGGCTGTCCGTTCACCGGAACGAGCGCCGCCTCGGGCTCGCGAAGAACTGGCAGCGAGTGCTCGAGCTCGCGCTCGAGCTCGCACCGCAGGTCGAGTACTTCGCCTGGGCGAGCGACCACGATGTGTACCCACCCGACTGGCTCGCTCCCCTCGTCGACTGCCTTGATGCCGAACGAGATGCGGTGCTCGCCTGCGGGCGCGGCAGATGGGTGCGACCCGTGCGGAAGGCGGTGTCCCCGCGGCCCTCGGAGTCCCAGGTCGTCGACGTCCGCGAAGTCGCCGCCGCAGGGCGTGTCCGGACGTTCCTCTCGGAAGCGGACTCCGGCGCGATGACGTACGGACTCATCCGGGTCGATGCGCTGCGCCGAACCGGGATGTTCCGAGCACTGCTGCTCCCTGACAGGCTGCTTCTGATCGAACTGGCGACGCTCGGAACCTTCCGCCGTGTCGAGAAGTCAACCTGGGGACGTGTTCGGCATCCGGGCGGGCGCGATCGGCAGCGACTCGGCAGCTTCCCCGACGGCGCGCCGTGGTGGGCGCATCTCCATCCCCGTCTTGTCCATGCCATCGTCCTTGGACGAGGCCTTGTGCGTCCACGGCACCTGCGCCTCGGCGAGGTCGGGTGGTTCTCGATGCTCGGGATTGCGTGGCTCGGACTGACGGCAACCCGGGGTGTGAGCACGCAGCGCCGACTGGGGCGGACAGATCGCCCGCGGCGGTCGGTCGGTTCGGTTGTCCCGCGGGGCGAGACCGGCGGGACACGCGTCCTGGTTGCAGTCAACGACTCATGGCCCCGCAACGTCGAAAATTTCGTTGTAGCGCTGCGGCGAGTCGGGTGCGAGGTCGTGCTCGCGATTCCGAGGCGCGGGGATGCATCGGTGATGGATGCCATGTGCGAGCGCAATCCCGGCGTGCGCTGGGTGCGGACGCCGTCGCCGTCTTCCCGGGTCACCCGGGTGCGGAAGCGCACGCTCGCAATGGCCGACGCCCTGTGGTATCAGGGGTGGCTCGCGAACCCGGCTGTCGGGCACCAGCGACGCAAGCTCGTACGCGCGCATCTGTCCGTCGATCCCGAGCACCAGCCGCCCCGATGGGTCGCGATGCTGAGGGCGCGTCTCCTGCGCGTGCTCGCATCAAGGCTCCACGCGGATCCCGAGGTCCTTGCCTGGCTCGGATCCCAGGGTGCAGATGTCATCGTCGTGGTGCCGGGCGTCTCGCTCAAGCGGCCGGAGGCGGAGGTGATCGCTGCGGCGAACGAGTTGTGTCTCCCCACAGTGTCCGCGATCGCGAGTTGGGACAACCTCACGACCAAGGGCATGGTTCGCCTGCGGCCAGAGCGCCTTGTGGTGTGGGGTGAGGCCCAGCGGGGTGAGGCGCGGCGCCTCCACCACATCCCGCGGCGGCGGGTCAAGGTCGTGGGGGCGCACACCTACGATCATTGGCGACGTGACGACGCCGCGGTGCTGTCGTTCGAGGAGTTGCGGAGCGATCTGTGCGCTGGCGCGTTTGGCCGGTATGTGTTGTGGGTCGGGTCGACGCGTCTCGTGGAATCCGAGGAGATGGTCGTGAGCCGGTGGCTTGAGGCTCTCGCGCTCTCCCCGAGGTTGGCCTCGCCGGACGTCGTGATCGTGGTGCGGCCGCACCCGAGCAGGCCCCTCGACCCAAACCTGATCTCGATCCCCCCGAGCGTACGTTGCGTGATTCGCGAGGGCAACCTGCCGATTTCGCACGCGGGCAAGCAGACGTACCGAACCCTGCTCACGCACGCGGCCGCCGTGGTCGGGATCAACACGAGCGCGCTGTGGGAGGCCGCGGTGCTCGGGGCCCCGGCACTCTCGTTCGCCGCCGACAACCCCGGGCAGTCGGTAACGCACGCTCGCTATCTTCACGGCTCGACGACGAGTCTCTTCGGCGCAAGGCTCCCCACGCTCGAAGAGCACGTCAGCGAACTCGAACGCTGCCTCGACGGCGTCTTCGATGCCCACGCGAGAGGCGCAGCTTTCGTCCGTTCCCACATGTCATCGCCCGTCGCTGGGACGCCCGCAGCGGACGTGTTTGCCCGGGTAGTCGTCGACTGCGCACGCAACAGTCATCCCCGTCGCCGCGTCCGCGTCGCCGCGCACAATCCGGTCGCCCGGTTCCTGATCGCGGCGGCGACGCCGCGCGCCGGCCGAACCACGGGATCGGGAGATGGTGACTGACCTCCGCGCCGTCACGCGATACTGGAATCCGTGACCGACGAACCCTCGCACATCGACGCCGTCGTCACGCACCATCTGGATGGCTTCCGTTCGGGCGTCGCGCGGTTCAACGAACTGCTTGCCTCGCGCGTTGGCGTCCCTCTGATCCCGCTCTCGGAGCTCGGTCGCGATCGTCGGAGACCGTTGATGCCGCTGCTCTCGTTCAAGCTCAGCGAACTCGACGCGGACGCGCGTCGCGCGGTCGATGACCTCTGCGGCACCGAAACCCGGTGGGATGTCTTCCTGCACGAGCAGATCGGCGACGAGCTCGAGACACGCCTCGTGGCGGGTGCGCGTCGCGTGTTCTGCGGCAACGCCGAGATCGGAGAGGTCGTTCGCGCACAGCGGCCGGACGCCGATGTCGTCTGGACGCCTGGGCTCTTGTCCGACGACCGTCCGTTCCCCGTGACTGCGTTCTCCGTCTTCTCGTTCGGGATGGCACACAAGCTCCGGATCGACATGTTCTGTCGGCTGCGAGAACTGCTGGACGCCAGCGGTACGACCTACGCCGTGTATGTCTCCGCCGCGAACCACGAGACGACGACGCTGGCGGACGCGGAGAGCGTTTTCAGCGACCTGCACGCGGTGTTCCCCGACGAACTGTGGTTTCTCGGGAACCTCTCCGACGTCGCGGTCGCATCGTGGATCGGGCGATCGACCTTCTTCGCCGCGTTCTTCCCGCGCGGCGCCCGCGCGAACAACACGTCCGTTGCTGCGGCGATGGAGCGTGGTGCCGTCGTGCTGACGAATCTCGACTCTCACTCACCGCCCTGGCTGCGCCACATGGACACGGTGATCGACGTGACCCAGTGCGATTCGCTCTCGCTGAGCACCGAGGTGCTGGCAGGGATCGCCGCGCGTGCGGAGGCCGCTGTGCGCGGCCTCGGCTGGGAGGAGCTTGTCGCGGAGATCACCGGGGCGGACCCGATCGGGTAACGCGAGCCACGTCCGGAGCGTCGCTCTCGATCGCGCGTTCCCCTTCCCACTCGTCGGTCCGGCGGCTCGCGGGAGACGTGCGTTGTGTTCTCCGGTCATGCAGCAAGCGCTGGGCTGTGTGTCAGTCGGGATGGTTGGCGCGGTTAGAGTGACCGCGTGGCCGACGCCGTCGATCTTCGCGCTGAGCGTTTCGCACGCGTTGCGGCGCTCGGTTGGCACCCAGGCGGGCACCACCAGGAGCACGTCCTGAGGTGCAACCTCTGCGACTCGACGCGCCACGTGCAAGTCGCACGACACGACCGCTACGGGTTCCCGAGCCGGTATCACGTCTGCCTCGACTGTGGACTCGGTTTCCTCAGCCCGCGCCTGACCGCGTCCGAGTACACGGGGTTCTACGAGGCGGTGTACCGGCCATTGATCACGGCGCATCACGGCGAGCTCGTGGACGCTCGGACGATGGACGAGCGACAGCGGCAGGACGGCCGCGACATCCTGGAGTTCGTCGAGGGGCGGATCGCTCCGCCGGCAACGATCCTCGACGTCGGTGGCAGCACAGGCGTTGTTGCTGCCATCCTGCGGGAGGCATACTCCTCTGCCGTCACAGTTCTCGATCCGTCACCCGACGAGCTCGCGGTGGCGGCAGAGCAGGGCATGGAGACGATCGCCGGTCTCGCAGAGGATGTCGATCTTGGTGGTCGGCAGTTCGACCTCGTGCTTCTCAGCCAGACGATCGACCATCTGCTCGACATCCGTTCGGCGCTCAATGCGATGCGTCACTGGGTCGCGCCTGGTGGGCGCGTCTTCGTCGATATCGTCGATGTCGGCTACATCGCGCGGCGCAAGGGGCGGATCGAGGACGCAATCAAGATCGATCACCCGTACTACCTGACGTGCGACACAGCGCGCGCGTACTTCGCCCTTGCCGGGTTCGAGATCGAGGCGGAACGGCTGTCCGACAACGGGCACTGGGGATTCCTGCTCGCGTTGGGGGCGGCGACACCACCTGACTGGGAGGCGCTCCGGCATGCCGCGCGCTCACACCTCGAGACCGTGTGGCAGCTGCGGGCGACCTCGCGGTGAGGGCGCTCGCCGTCATCCCGGCGCGCGGTGGATCGAAGCGCATCCCGGGGAAAAACCTCATGCGGATCGGGGAGGTGACGCTTGTCCGGCGCGTGCTCGAGACGACGCTTGCCTCACGCTGTTTCGCTGAGATTGTCCTCTCGAGCGACGATCCCGAGATCCTCGCCGAGGCCGACGGCCTCGCAGTCACGGCGCTGGAAAGACCCGCGGAGCTAGCAGCGGACGGAGCCTCAAGCCTCGATGTTGTCCTCCATGTCCTTGCCGAACGTGAGCCAGTGGCCGGTCGGTTCGACTCGGTCGCCGTTCTCCAGGCGACCTCCCCGTTCACGAGCGTCGACGACGTACGCGCGGTGCAGGCGCTGGTCGAGGAGGGAGCCGAGTCGGTCGTCACGGTTTCCCGCGTGATGGGCGCGGTCCACCCGGCGAAGCTCAAGGTGCTCGGTGCCGATGGCCGACTCGTGTCGTACCTTGCGGACGACGGTTTCGCACGATCGCAGGATCTTCCACCGCTCTGGGCGCGGAACGGCTCTATCTACTGGTCGCGTCGCGAAGTGCTCGACACCGGCGCTTTGCTTTCGGAACGCGATCTTCGAGGGGTTGAGATGCCTGCAGAGCGATCGATCGACATCGACACGCCGCTCGATCTCGCGTTCGCGGAGTTTCTCGCGTCGCGTCTGCCTGGCGCCTGACCCGGTGTGTGCTTCCCCTACAGTTTCGGCCATGGAGGCAGGAGGTCGGATGCTCGGTGGCGGCGCACCGGCGCTCATCGTCGCCGAGATCGGCAACAACCACGACGGGAGCATCCGTCAGGCGGAGCGCCTGATCGAGGCCGCGGCCGATGCGGGAGCTGACGCAGTGAAGCTGCAGACGCACATTGCGGAGGCGGAGATGCACCCCTCGACGCCCACACCACCACACTTCGCCGAGAACCGATGGGATTTCACCGTGCGGATGGAGTTCTCGCTCGATGCTCATCTGCAGCTGAAAGCGCTCGCCGAGCAGCGCGGACTCCTCTTCTTCTCCTCGCCGTTCTCGGTGGAGGCAGTCGAACTGCTCGAGCGGATTGGAAACCCGCTGTACAAGGTGGCTTCGGGCGAAGTCACGAACCCGCCGCTCCTGGAGGCGATTGCGGCGACGGGCAAGCCGGCGCTCTTGTCGAGTGGCATGTCCGGGATCGAGGAGATCGAGCGCGCCGTCACAACCCTGCAGGGCGGAGGCTGTGAGGTCCTGGTGCTGCAGTGCACGTCCGCGTACCCGTGTCCGCCCGAACGCGTCCACCTGCGGGCGATGGTCGCGATGGGCAGCCGGTTCGGGCTGCCCTACGGGATCTCGGATCACACCCCCGGGGTGTGGACATCGGTCGCGGCTGTCGCCCTCGGGGCATCGGTCGTGGAGAAGCACTTCACGCTTTCGAAGCGCCTCTATGGCCCCGACCACCACGCATCGCTGACGCCCGACGAGCTCGCACAGCTCGTCGCGGGCGTGCGCGAGGTGGAGCAGGCGCTCGGGTCACCCGAGAAGCCGCGCGATCCCTCGCTCGATCCCGTGCGGGCGACATTCGAGAAGAGTGTCGTGTCGCGTGTTGCGATTCCGGCGGGCGTGATCCTTGAGGCGCAGATGTTGACGACGAAACGGCCGGGGAACGGCATCCCGGCCGCGCGACTCGCAGAGGTGATCGGTCGTCACGCCGCCCGTCCCATCGCCATGAACCACCTGCTTACGGAGGCGGACCTTGCGTAGAAAGGTCTGCGTCGTCGTGGCGAGCCGCGCGAACTACGCGCGGGTGAAGACGGTTCTCGAGGCAGTCAGAGAGCACCCCGACCTCGAGCTACAGGTTGTTGCAGGAGCGTCGCTGGTGCTCGAGCGGTTCGGAAATGCCGTCGATGTGATGGAGCGCGATGGTTTCGCGCCGGACGCGACGATCCGGTTCATCATCGAGGGCGAGACGCCGGCGACGATGGCGAAGTCCACTGGGCTCGGTCTGCTCGAGTTGCCGACCGTGTTCGAGATGCTCAAGCCGGATGTTGTGCTCACCGTCGCTGACCGGTTCGAGACGATCGCGACGGCGATTGCCGCTGCATACATGAACATCCCTCTGGCACATACGCAGGGCGGCGAGGTGTCCGGGTCGATCGATGAGAGCGTCCGGCACGCGGTGACCAAGCTCGCGCACCTCCACTTTCCCGCGACCGCACTCTCGGCTCGCCGGGTGCTTGCGATGGGCGAGGATCCCGCTGCGGTCTTCAACGTGGGCTGCCCATCCATCGATCTGGTCGCACGACTGGATCTCGGGATGCGGCGCGACGCGCTTCTCCCGTTCGCGCGTGCCGACGCGAGTGGGGTGGGTGGGCCGATCGATCCCGAGCGTGACTTTGCCCTGGTGATGCAGCATCCAGTCACGACCGAGTACGGCTCGGGGCTCGAACAGATCGAGGAGACGCTGTCTGCGGTCTCGCAGATAGGGCTCCAGACACTCGTGTTCTGGCCGAACGTCGATGCAGGATCGGATCATGTCGCGAAAGGGATCCGGAAGTTCCGCGAGCAGGGCCGCGCCCAGGGGTTCCACTTCTTCCGGAACCTCCCGCCCGAACAGTTCGCACGTCTGCTCGCCCACTGTTCGGTCATTGTCGGCAACTCGTCGTCGGCCCTTCGCGAGGGCGCGTTCCTCGGGACACCGGCCGTCACGGTCGGCACGCGCCAGAGCCAGCGCGAGCGGGGCCCGAACGTCCTCAACGCGCCCTACGACCGTGAAGCGATCGTCGTTGCTGTCCGCCGTCACCTCGAAAACGGCCGGTACCCGCGCGACATGACCTTCGGTGACGGCACGGCAGGGACGAAGATCGCCGCGATTCTCGCTACCGCACCGCTCTTGGTGCAGAAGCGGCTCCATCTCTCGCTTGGGGCGGTCACCGGGGAGACAGCTGTGCGGCCAGCTGCTGCGTGAAGCTCCTCTGGGCGATGGACAATCCCGGGGCGATCCGTCGCCTCGAGCGCCCACTGGTCGAGCTGGCGCGACGCGGACATCGTGTGCATGTCGCCTATGGCGAGGTGCGGAAACCGGACGCGATCGTGGCGATGCACCGGCTGGCGCTCGAGCACCCCGGTCTGACCTTCGCGCCGTGCCCGCGGGCAGACATGACCGACTGGGCGCCCCTCGTCGCGCAGTTGCGCGGAACGCTCGACTACGCCTACTACCTTGAACCTGGCGCTCCAAGGGGGACGTGGCTGGCCGCCCGAGCGCGGAAGCGGGCGCACCGGGGGGTCGCGCGTGTGCTCGATCGCGCCGCGAGGACGCGGGGTCCGCTTGTTTCGGTGATCCGGTATCTCGAGCAGTGCGTCGACCCCCCTCGGGCCGTCCGTGAGTGGCTGGCCGACGAACAGCCCGACGTCGTTGCAGTCACGAGGCTTGTGGGGATCGCCTCGGCCGAGGCTGAGATCGTCCACGCCGCGCTCGATGCCCGGCTGCCGGTCGCATTCCCCGTGCTCAGCTGGGACAACCTCACCGGGAAGGGGCTCGTCCGCGACGCGCCGGATCGCGCGCTCGTCTGGAATGACGCGCAGTCGGCGGAGTTGCAGGCCGCCCACCGTGTGCCCGCCGACCGGATCACCGTCGTGGGGGCGCCAGAGTACGACGACTGGGGTCCCCGGCAGCCGGGAGGAAGCCCACGAGACGAGTGGTGCGCGCGCCTCGGCATCGACCCCTCTCGCCCCCTCGTGCTGTACGTCGCATCATCCGCATCGATTGCAGGTGATGAGAGCATCGCTTTCCGGCAGTGGTTGGACGCGACCCGAGCCGCAAGGCGGGCCTTGGGCGCCGTGGTCGTAGCGCGCCCTCACCCCCAGAACGCGCGGCACTGGCAGGCCCTTGTGGCCCCAACGGGCGAGGTCGTGGTCTGGCCTCCGATGGGCGCCGACCCGATCGACCCCGCTCGGCGGCCGGATCATCTCGACTCGTTGCGCCACGCTGCGGCCGTGGTGGGGATCAACACCACGATGATGGTGGAAGCAGCGCTCTTCGGTGCACCCGTGCTCACGTTCCGCACGCCGCTCACCGAACGGGGCCAGGGCGGGACCGGGCACTTCCACCACCTCCCGCGTGAGCACGGCGGGCATGTACTCGTCGGGGAGTCGCTGGAGGAGCACGCGCGCCAGCTCGGCTCGGTGGTCGGCGCGGACGCCAGCGCCGTGAACGACGCGTTCGCCACGCGATTCCTGCGTCCGCATGGTCCCTCGGGGTCGACGGCCGCGTTTGTCGCCGCACTTGAGAGCCTTGCAACTGCAGGGCCGGCGGGTCATCGGCAGGCGCGATCGGGTGCGCGGGCGGCTCGGATGGTGGTTGAGCGGCACGGTCGGCGCACCGCGCCACATCCGGTTCTCAAGGCGGTGGCGCGCGAACGCCGCCTTGCGCGTGTCGCAGCCGAGCGGCGCGGTGCCTCAAACCTCGAGGTCGCACGGATCCTGGCGGGCGACGGCCCGGTGATCGTCGGGCCGTTCGATGCCGAGGTTGGTCACGAACTCGTCTACTGGATTCCGTTTCTGCGCAGGCTGGTGGAGGACGAGCCAGGTCTCCGAGAGCGGTTCGTGATCATCTCCCGCGGCGGCGTCGAGTCGTGGTACGCGGGGATCGGGGACCGCTACCTCGACATCTTTGATCTGCTCCCCGCCGACGAGGCGCTCGCACTGGCGGCTGCATCCGTCGCGGAACGGGGCGGGCGGCGTAGACAGTTGCGGGTCACAGCAGGCGATCGGCGCCTCGTTGGGCTGGCCTGTGAGCGACTTGGGCTGACGGGGGTCGCACATCTCCACCCGTCGGCCGGTGTGGAGCCAGCACCGTCCGAGATTCGCCTCGAGCCGCGGGCGCTGCATGCCTTGCCCTTCTCGTATCGCGCGGTGGCGCCTCCACCGCTTCCGCCCGGGATCACCCTTCCGGACAGGTTCGTGGCGGTCCGCCTCTATGCGAGCCGCGCGCTCCCGGACACCTCGGAGCATCGCGAGATGATCCGGCGCATCGTGGAGCACGTCGAGGGCGCTGCGCCGATCGTCGTCGTCGAATCAGGCCGACGCTACGACGACCACGCAGGGTTCGTGGTCGAACCGCGGGGCGCTGGCATGATCGTGCAGGCGGTCGAGCCGCGGACAAACCTCGCGTTGCAGAGCGCCATCCTCGGACGTGCCACGGCAGTAGTGGGGACCTACGGCGGGATGGGCGCGCTCCTCGCATCCACGCTCGGGCGACCGGCGATCGCCCTCCACGCGCCCGGCATGACACGGATTCAGGAGGACATGTTCGCGCTGCTGCACCGGATCGCCCGAGAACCAGGTTTCGGCTCGCTTCTCACGCTCGGCATCGATCGGATCGAGGACGTCGTGCCGGCTCTTCGTGCGCGAGGAGCTCTCACACCGAGTGTCGCACCGACCGGTCGGTCGGTCTCGCGCTAGTCGTTGTCCTCGGCCGCCGCTGACACGTCCGGAGGGCGACCGCGGACCGCCTGTCGAGTCCTGAGCGCCGTTCCGAGCACGACCCGGAGCAACATCGCGGCCGGACCGGCAACGGGGCTTCGGGGTGCCACGCCCGCGGCATTCTCGATCGCGTCCGCGAGAATCGGCGTCGCCGGTCGATCGAGGCCGTGTGGCCGGACGAACCGGGCAACGAATGCGCTTGCCGAAGGATCGGTGCCCTCGTGGTCGAGGGCGACACCGAGCTGGGAAAGATGCTCGGAGAGCGAGTTCGCTTCGTGGAGGAAGCCACCGTTCGCAGCACGGAGGTAGTGGAAGTGGAGCGTTCCCTGCTGCGTGTCGGCAAACGTTCCATCGGTGATCGTGAGCACGGGCTTGCCCACGATGGCCGCTTCGATCAGCGCGCTCGTGTTGATGCCGACGACGGCGGCGCAGTGCGCGATCGAGTCGTAGAAGTCGGCGCGTGACGCACCGTCGGTCATCGATCCTGCCGTTCGTGGCCAGACGGACGCTCGGGGATCATCGAGCGGCCCCTCGCGCCACTCGCCGAGGTTCTTGGGGTGCGGGCGGACGAGGATCCCCAGCGATGCGAGGCGGGGATCGGCCGATGCCCGGAGTGCCGCGATCCAGTGGAGTACGAAGGCCCGCTCCTCGCGGGCGATGAACGAGGACGAACAGAGGTACAGCGCGTAGGGCATGCCGACCGGGAGCCCCGCATCGCGGCGCAACTCCTCGGGCGACCGGCTCGGTATCGCCTCGAACCACGGATCGAACCGCTGCGCTCCGGTCGCGACCACGCGCTCTCGCGGGATGCGGTGCATCTCGGCCGCCTCGTTGATCTGCGCCTCGTTCCAGACGAACACGCGGTCGGGGATGGGACGCAACAGACCCTTGCTCGAAAGGTTGTCCCAACTCGTGACCGAGACAGCGCACGGGATGCTGAGCGCTCGGGCCGCCTTCACGATCTCGACCTGCTCGGACCGCCAGTCGAGCAGAGGCGCGACCACGACGACATCAGGCCGCCGGGATGCCAGCCACTCGCGAACGGCGCCGCTCACGGGCACCGCACTCTCGACGAGCGCCATGAGCCGGGGCACGAGCGCGGCGAGCACGCCCGACGACCGTCCCTCGAGTGCGAAGACGATCTTGAACATCGCGTGGAGCCGACGGGGGCGTGGTCGAGCGGGATCTAGCAGACGTGCTGCACGCTCCTCGTTCGGATCCAGTTCTCGCGCGAGTCGCTCGACAACACGTGCTCGGAGGAGCGGGGAGTCGTGGTAGCGCGGATCGAGGTACCGGGCGTAGTCCCCGGCGAGCCGCGCGAGCCGCGCGAGTCCGCGCCAGCCATCTGCGGGGTCTCTCGTGGGGACGAGCACCGTGGTGAGACCGGGGTGGCGTCGCTCCAGCTCCCGCAAGGTCGCGGACTCCTCATTCTCGCGTACACGCGAGAAGGCGAGCTCGAGCGTGTGGCCACGCTCGATGAGGAGGTCGACCGTGTCGGCGTAGTGGAGGAGAAGCCCCGGACGGCGGAGCGCGAACAGGATCCGCATCGCACGAACCGTATCCGGGTCGCTTGCTCCGGTGCGAGCGACCCGCTCGGCGTCCGCGGGGTCAGCGCGACCGGTCGTTACGATCCGCCGCGGCAAGCGCTCACCCATGACGACCGCCCATTCACCCGATCCCGCGTCACGGCGGCCCACGGACCTGGTGGCGTTCGGCCCACCTGCCGCGGGCGCGGTTCTGTTCGTCCTCCTCAGCCTGGAGCGTCACCTGCGTCTGTTCGACGATGCGCTCGAGGAGCTGGTCGATCGCGGGGTGCCGGTCCATCTCCTGGCGGAGGAGCCGCCCTTCGAGCCGGACGCTCTCGCCTGGCTTGAGCGCATGCGGGGGCGTGACGGGTTCACGTTCGAGGCGCGGAACGTCTGGCGGGAGGAGCCGTACCTGAAGCTCGCGCGATCGCTTCGTGGCGCCGTCGATCATCTCCGTGTGCTGCGACCCGAGTTCGTCGGCCGCGACTACTTCCATCGACGATCGGTGCGGCACGCACATCCCGCTGCGGTCGCGCTCGGGCGCAGCCCCCTACGGCACTCGCGCCGGGTGCTGAGTGTGGCAACCGCGGTCTTCTCGGCGCTCGAGCGCGCCGCGCCGGTCGGGGATCGCCTCGTCCGCTACCTCGAGGAGTGCCGCCCCGCTGCGCTCGTCGTCTGCCCGCACCTGTTCGCGGGCTCAACCCATGTGCTCTGGGTGCAGGCGAGTCGCTCGGTCGGCGTCCCGTCGGCGCTGGCGATCGCCAGCTGGGACAACCTTGCGAGCAAGCAGGAGATCCGCCCTGCCCCCGATCGCGTCATCGTCTGGAACGGCGTCCAGCGCGATGAGGCGATCGGGATCCACGGGCTGTCCGGCAGTTCGGTCGTGGTGACCGGTGCCCAGTGCTTCGATCGCTGGTTTGGATGGCAGCCGAGCTCTCGCGCTGACTTCTGCGAACGGTCGGGAATCGATCCTTCGCGGCCATTCGTGCTCTTCGTCGGGGGCTCACACCCGCCACTGCCGCGGACCGAGGCCGACTGGTTCGGGGACTGGTTGGAGGCGCTTCGGGTGTCGGGTGACCCGTCGTTGCGGTTGGTGCAGGTGCTCGTGCGACCCCACCCGAAGCGCACCGATGAGTGGGCGTCGTTCGATCCCGCAGCCCACGACGATGTCGTGTGTTGGCCACGTCCGCCTGTGCCGACGCCGACGGGGGACGAAAGCCGGAGGGACTACTACGACTCACTTTTCCACAGCGCGGCGGTCGTCGGGTTGAACACGAGCGCGATGGTCGAAGCCGCCATCGTCGGGCGCCCTGTCTATGGCGTGCGTGTTCCGGAGTTCGCGGACATCCAAGACAGGATGTTCCATTTCCGGTACCTCGTTGAGGTGGGCGGCGGCGTCCTGCAGATGGCGGATTCGCTCTCGGAGCACCATGCGCAGTTGGCGGACGGGATCCGCCATGGGGACCGAGGGCGCGGCAGGCGCTTCGTCGAGGGCTTCGTGCGTCCCTTCGGGATCGATCACGTTGCGACGCCGATCTTCGCGGATGCGGTGGCGGACCTCCGAGGGCTCGCTTCCACCCCGTCGGCCGACCCGTTCGGCAGAAGGGTCGTACGGCTACTGCTCGTGCGCGCGGCGGAACAGGGCATCCGGTCTCGCCGTCGCAAGCGGCGTCGCGAGCGTCGTGAAGCGCGGTGACGATGACGGGTGCGCGTGCGACCGCCGATACGATCATCGGTCAGGATGCGTAGCGAGGCTGGGAGGGGCGTCGGTGTATGGACGGTGAAGAGGTTCGCATGAAGGCGCTCTTCTCGGTCCAGTCGCCGGCGAACCTGAAGAACCTGTTGTCGACGATCCAGCTCCTCTCGGAGCGTGGTCACGCTGTGACGGTTCTGCTACACCGCGAGGTGGCGACCGCAGGCTCGGATGCGCTGCTCGCGGAGGTGCGAAGCCTCAATGGCGTGGAGGTGGAACTCGCGCCGGAGTCCGCCGACGATGTGCGGCTCGCCCAGAACGCCCGCTCCGCGCTCGACTACCTGCTGTTCCAGGGCGATGGGTTCACCGATGCGTATCTCGAGCGCGCGGAGCGGCGGGTCACGGCGCGGTTCGTGCGCATCGCGTCGCTGCCGTTCCTCCGCTCGCGGCTCGGGCGCCGATTGGTCACACGTGTGCTTGAGGCGTCGCACGACGCGATCCGTCCCGACCCGGCGATCGTGGAGCGGCTCGCGGCGCTTCGCCCCGACATCGCGGTGTTCTCCCCGCTGATCCATCTCCGCTCGACCCAGCCGGATTACCTCCGTGCAGCGAAGGCGCTCGGCATCCCGACCGCGATGATGGTCTACAGCTGGGACAACCTGACGAGCAAGTCGCGCATTCGCCCGCTGCCGGATCGCGTCATCGCGTGGAACGACATGCAGCGACGCGAGGCGATCGATCTCCATCGCGTGCCGGCCGACCGCATCAGGACTCCCGGCGCACAGTGCTTCGACGAGTGGTTCGAGCGGCAGCCGAGCTCGCGAGAGGCCTTCTGTGCCCGAGTCGGCCTCGATCCGGGAAGCCAGTACATCCTGTGGCTGTGCTTCAGCCCGCTCTCGAAGCTTGGCGCTCCGGATGAGGTCGGGTACGTGACGCAGTGGCTCGAGGCTGTGCGCGGCTCTACCGACCCGGTGCTTGCCGAGGCGGGCGTGCTCATCCGGCCGCATCCGAAGCGCACTGCGCCGTGGGCGGAAGTGTCTCTCGATGGCCTCGGGGAGGTCGTCGTCTGGCCGCGGGAGACGCGGTTCCCGTCAGACGAGGCATCACGGGCGGGGTTCTTCGATTCCATCTACCACGCGCGCGCAGTCGTCGGGTTGAATACCAGCGCCATGATCGAGGCAGGGATCATCGGTCGTCCCGTGCTCACGATCCTGGCGGAGCAGTACGACGCCTGCCAGAAGGACACTCTCCACTTCGGATATCTCCTCGACGCGGGCGGCGGACTCGTCATCTCGTCGACGTCGATCGACGAACACCTCGGCCAGCTCTCTGCGGCGATGAACACCGGAGAGGGGGTCGGGGAGGGATTCGTGCGAGCGTTCGTGCGTCCCAACGGTCTGGCGTTGCCAGTTACGCCCCTCGTCGTGGATGAGCTCGAGTCCCTCGCGGACGTTGATCGCCCGCCGGTCACAGCGCGCGGCGGGGCGGTGGTGCGTTCCGTCGGACGCGTGCTCGTCGGGCTCGGCCGTCCGCAGAAACGCCGGAGTGATCCGGCGTGACCCCCAAGGACGCCACACCGGCGATGACCGCACGGACCATTTCGCGCACAGCACGCCAGGTGACGAGGCCCTGGGCGCTTGTGTCTGAGACCTGGGCGTACCGTTGGCTGGTCTGGCACTACGGCTGGGCATTCATCCGGCGGCGCTACAAGGGGACGTGGATCGGATGGCCCTGGATCCCGCTTCGTCCCGCGCTCGAGATCGGCTCCGCCGTCCTCCTGTTCGGCGGCTTCCTCCAGGTTCCGACAGGCGACCGCCCCTACCTCATCTACTACGGCGTCGGGTTCGCGGCCTGGGTGCTGTTCGAACGCACCGCCAGGTTCTCGATGCGCTCGCTCCAGATGAATCGGCGCGTGTACGACAGGGTCTATGCGCCGCGGCTCGCCGCGATTGTGTCGGCGATCGCGATCGGCATCCTGGACGGTGGCCTGTACTTCTCCATCGGGCTGATCGCGGCGGTGTACTACAGGTGGTCGCACGGGACGACGTATCTGTTCGTCGATGCCCATGCATGGATGATTGCGGTGGGTCTTGCGCTCCTCATGGCCTACGGGGTGCTGCTCGGGATGCTCGTCGCGCCGATCGTCGTGCATGCGCGGGACTTCCTGTTCTTCTTCCGGTACCTCATCGGGGCCTTCTACCTGTTCACGCCGATCATCTATCCGCTCTCGCTCCTGCCCGACAAGTACAAGTCGATCGCCACCTATAACCCGCTCTCGGCCCCGGTGGAGATGGTGAAGTACGGTCTGCTCCAGACCGAGGAGCCACACTGGCAGTCGCTGGCGTCGTCGGTCGGGACACTCGGTGTGCTGTTCATCGTGCTGCTCTTCGTGTTCGGTCGATCTGCCCGTCACGCGGCCGAGGAGACCTGACGTGGAGTCACGCCTCACGGGAGACGAGGTGCTCATCGTCGAGGACCTGTCGAAACTTGTCGGCCGATCACGCCCCCCCACGATCGTTGCACGGATTGTCGAGCGCCTGAACCGGCGCGCTGATGGTCTCGTGGACGATGACGAGGACGAAGACTTGGTCGATGACCGTGACTCGGACGATGACGATCCGCTCGGCCGGCCGGTCGTCGCGGCGGGTGCGACGTTCTCCCTGAGGGCGGGCGAAATCGTCGGGGTGCTCGGAGGATCCGACCGGTCGGTCGCCGCGCTTCTTCGCGTGATCTCCGGGATGTCGGTGCTGACCAGCGGCAGCGTCCGCGTTGCGGGACGTGTCGTCTATGCCTCGGACTCCGCCGCCGAGTTCTTTCCGCGCGACGGCTCGGTCCGCGAGGCGGTGAAAGCCCTCGGCGCCATCCATCGGATCCCACCGCAGGTGACACGGCGTCGGCTTCCGGAGATCCTCGCGTTCGCGGGGCTCCACGGGCAGCATCGGCGGCGCGTCGAGGGGCTCGGGCGCCCCGCCATAGCACGCCTCGCGCTCTCGGTCGGGCTTCACTCCGACGCGGATGTGCTGCTCTTCCACGCGACGGACCGGCTCCACAGCATGAGTGGCGATCCGTTCGTGTTCGAGGACGCGGTCGCACTAGTGGAGCGTGAGCGCGAGGCAGGACGCGCCATCGTCCATGCGGTCGCCTACCGCACTGCGCTGATCGCGGGACGGGTAGATCGGGTTCTCGCGTTCGCGGATGGCAGGCTCGTAGATGCCGCAACAGACACATCCGCGGAGGCCGACCGAGCGCTCGCGTCGCAGGGGATCGACGTCGGGGAGCTTCGCGAGCGGCCACGCGCTGAGTGGGGGATGGGTGACGGCCAGGTGGCTCCGGACGGGGAACACGGGGGGATCGCGGCGGCTTCGCTGCCCGGGCTGGTGGTCGAGGTGCTCTCACCGAGGACGTCACCGACACACACGGCCGTGCAGCTCCGGCTCTCCTACGTGCCGTCGGTTGGACAGGACCCCGCGAGCGTCCGGTTCGCAGTCAGTGTCGGCGGTCAGTCGGCCACGCCGATCAGGTTCATCCAATCCGAACCGATCGAATGCTCGGCCCCTGTCAGCGCGACCGTCAGCATCACTGGGGCAACCGCGAACGCCACACCGTTGAAAGTCCAGGGCGCCGTGGAAGTAGCGCGCGGCACGACGATCGCGCGCATCGTCGGCAAGAAGGTCACGATCCGACTGGTCGGCGACCCCGTGTCCGCAGCCTCCAACGTCGAGGACACCCCTGCCGGCGGCGTTGCGTGAGCGACCCGACAGCGGCGCCGCTCGCGGTCACGTTTGTCGTCCGGAGCCTCGCGCTCCACCTCCGGTTCTTCGACGAGGCGATCCTCGAGACCCTGGCTCGGGGACACCGCGTCGAACTGCTCTCGTGCAAGGGGCGGGAGAACGCACACGAGCGCGCCTGGGTGTCGGGGCTCGCGGCGCGCGAAGCGCGATTCTCAAGTTCCACGGTCGACCCCTGGGCGCGCGATCCGTGGTATCGACTCGCGCGCTCGCTGCGCGGCGCCCTCGACTACCTCGACCTGTGCTCCTCGCCGCTCCGGGGTCTTGAGGCGCTCGTTGCCCGCAACGCGCGGCGGGCACCCCGCTGGGCGATCCTCGGCCAACGTCTTCTAGGCCGGATGGGGTTGGTCTGGCCGCTCCTTCGTCTCACTCGAGCGCTCGACCGCTCGCTCCCTGGGAGCCCGTGGCTGTCTGCCCGCCTCGAAGCGCGGCGACCGGATGTGCTCGTCGTCGCACCATCGTTCATGGCAGGTTCGGCCGATTCGCGCTTCGTCCTGTCCGCGCGAGAGGCGGGAACTCCATGTTGCGTCGCCGTCGCTACGTGGGACGATCTCGCGTGCAAGCAGCGTCTCGCCACCGTCCCCGACCGCGTACTCGTGTGGAACGAGGCGCTCGCCCGCGACGCGGTCTCGCGCCACCGGATCCCGCAGGAGCGTCTCGTCGTCACAGGGGCCCACTGCTTCGACCGGTGGTTCGATCGAGCGCCGGGAGATCGCAAAGCGTGGTGCGCGCGCCTCGGGATCGACCCTGAGCGCCCGTATGTCCTCTTTGTGGGCGGGTCGCTCGGTCGGCGGACGGCAGCGGAGGGGACGACCAGCGAGGCGGAGTGGGTCAGGCGCTGGGTGGCTGCGATCCGCTCCTCCTCCGATCCGGTCCTGCGGTCCGTCGTCGTCGTGCTCCGTCCGCACCCGCATCACCCCGACGAATGGGGTGCTGCCCGGTTCGAGGATCTGCACGACGTCGTGGTCTGGCCCCGCTTCGGTGTGATGCCGATCGCCGAGAATGCCAGGGCGGACTACTTCGAGTCGCTTGCCCACAGTGCGGCGGTCGTTGGCCTCAACACGAGCGCTATGGTCGAGGCGGCGATCGTCGGGCGACCGGTGCTGACGATTGAGCCGAAAGAGTTCGTGAGCGCACAGCGGGATCGCCCGCACTTCCGCTACCTGACCGACGGCCCCGCGCCCCTGTTCCGCCCGGCACCCGATCTGGACTCCCATGTACAGGCGCTCGCTGAGGCGTTGCACCATTCGGGTGACGATCCGCGGTCGCGCGCGTTCGTCGAATGGTTCGTGCGCCCGCACGGCCTCCAGCGGCCCGCGCGCGAAGTGTTCGTCGATGCGATCGAACAGGCGGCGTCGATCCGCGTGCAGCCAGCGCGCACTCCAGGTGTCGTGCGCCGGGCGCTTCTCTCGGTGTTCACCATCCCGCGGCGGCGGGAGTGTGCTCGGAAGGCGCGCCACCGCCGCAAACAGCGAACGAGGGCCGTTTGAGGGCCGTGATAGGCTCGCGCCGGATGGTGGCATCGGGCCTCGGAGCATGAGCGGGAAGAAGAAGGAGCAGTCGCTTCTCAGTTGGGAGCGACTGAACTGGGAGGCGCGGATCCGGGGAGACCGGGTGCGGAAGCCAGCCTCGGCGGCACGGCGACTCGCCGCGCCAATCGCATGGGCGACCCGCCGACCGGGATCGACGTCGCCGCGGTTCGAGATTCCGGAAGACCGCGGGTTCGCGCTCTTTCCACCCGGCACGTTCCCGGAAGCCGAGGGCGTGGTCGCTCGGGCACAGGACGCATTCGCCGCATTCGACAAACAGGCTGTCACCGATCCGAACAAGGATTTCTTCTCGCCGATCGTGGACGTCTCGACGTTCACGCGGGATCATCCGCTGGTCAGGCTCGCCCTGAACCCGGACATCCTTGACAGCGTCACGCACTACCTTCGGTGCGTGCCCCTCATCCAGGACATCATGGTGCGGTGGTCTCCGGCAGTCGCGCGTGAGGCGTTTCGGTCGAGCCAGCTTTTCCATCTGGACGGCGAGGACACACGGCAGATCAAGATCTTCGTTCTGTGCTCGGAGGTGGGGCCGGAGAACGGTCCGCTCCAACTCATGGATGCGGTGACCTCTGCCCGTGTCCGCGACGCCCTTGGGTACCAGTACCGGAGCCGCGTGACCGATGAGCAGGTGCGCGAGATCCTCGGGGAGGCGAAACTCACACCGGTCGTCGGTGCGCCGGGGACGGTCGGCCTGGTCGATCCGAGTCGGTGTTTCCACTTCGGGTCACGGGTGACGCAGGGAGCCGATCCGCGGCTGGTGGCCAATGTGCAGTACTTGCGACCGTTCGCGTTCACGCTGCCACGGAGCGTGCGGCGGGCGGCGAAGTTCGCATCGCTGGCCGATCCGGGGAACGGTCGCCGCGAGCGTCAGGTGCTCGGCGCCGCCTGAGGCGCCGCACCGTGCGTTTCCTGGTTCAGCTCGCCGCGCCGGGACACCTGCGGATGGCCGGGGCGATCCTGACCGAACTCGCCAGCCGCGGCCATGAGGTCCGGCTCGCGTATGACTCCGCAGACGACGGCGGGAGCGCTCCCGCCGTCGGGGAGGCGACGATCGACGGAATATCTGCCGTCGCCCCGCTGCCGGATGCCCGCTCTGGCCGCCGCCGGTCGCATGCCCGTGACCTCAGGCTCGTTGTCGACTATCTCCGCTTCGACGCTACCGCGTTTCGCGATGCCCCGTACCTGCGTGAGCGCATGGAGAAGTACGTCACCGGCCGCCGTCGCGAGATCCGCATGATCCGGGCGCTCAAGCTCTCGCGAGCGCTGGTCGTGAGCGTCCGCGTGATCGAGCGCCTGGTCCCCGGTGATCGGGCGGTGAGGGGGGCGATCGCTGCGCACGCGCCGGACGTTGTCCTCGTATCCCCGCTGATCGCCCGCGGCCGCAACGGCGTCCGGCAGACCGAGACTGTCAAGGCTTGCCGGTCGCTCCGCGTTCCCGTCGCGGTGCTCATTTCGAGTTGGGACCACCTGACGAGCAAGGGGGTGATCAAGTCCGTTCCCGATCTCGTTCTCGTGTGGAACGAGGCTCAGGCGACGGAGGCGCGGCAGTTCCACGGAGTCCCCGGGAGTCGGATCGCCGTCACGGGCGCGCAGCTGTTCGACGGCTGGTTCGAACGGCAACCCACCTCGTCGCGAACGGCATTCCTCGGCGGTCTCGGGCTCGAGCCGACACGGTCGTGCATCCTGTATGTGGGGTCATCCCCGAACATCACGCCCGCTGTCACCGAGATCCCTTTCGTCGAGCGCTGGCTGAAGGCGATCAGGGCCTCCACCGAGCCTGGGATCGCACACGCGAACATCGTCATCCGTCCGCACCCGGGGACGGTCTCCGATTGGGCCGGCGTGACGTTCGGCAATCTTGGGAATGTCGCGGTGACGCCGCGCGTTCGGCCGTCGATGCCATTCTCTTCCCGCGATGAAGCGCTCTACTTCGACTCGATCCATCATGCGGACGCTGTCGTGGGGATCAATACGAGCGCGATCCTCGAGTCGTTCATCCAGCGCAAACCCGTTCTCACCGTGCAGGATCCCGATTTCGCAGAGACCCAGGGTGGGACGCTCCACTACCGTCATCTCCTCCCTGCGTCCGGCGGTGCGCTCCGCGAGTCGTGCTCCCTCGAGGAGCACATCACACAACTCGCCGCGGTGGTCGCCGATCCAGAGCATGCGCGACCGGAGATCGAGCGGTTTCTGCGCCTGTTTCTCCGTCCTCATGGTCTGGACCGACGCGCCACCCCGATCGTCGTCGACGCGCTTGAGGCGCTCGGTCGCTGACGTCCGATGAGGATCGGCGTCTTCTACTCGGCTCCGTACTACGTGCGGAGTCTCGAGAGCGCGCTGGAGGCGATCGCGGGCCGAGGTCATGACCTGATCTTCTTCGGCCGCGGTGACCGCGACGGGAAGGCGTTACGGGGGAGGCTGGCGGGCATGCCGCGTGTCAGGACGGCATGGTTCGAGCGAACCAGACAGCCGGAGGTCGACCATGCGGTCCTCCTGCTTCGCATGCTCCGCGACACCATCAGGTTCCAGGAACCTGCGCTCCGCGCAGCACACGCGAACCGTGCCCGGGCGGAGCGGCGCCTGGCGCGTGCGCTCGGCGCCCAGGCCGGTCGGAACGAGTCGTTGGCGCGGTTCTCGCTCGAGCCGGAGGAGCGCGTGGTTGTGACCGCGTCACTCGCAGCGCTTGAGCGCGAACTGCCACCGGACGCAGGGATCGTCGATGCGATCCGGCGGGAGCGGCTCGATGTGGTGTTCGCCATCAGCCGGGTGAACGTCGGGGGTGGCCAGGACGACGTGGTGCGTGCCGCCCGTGCGGCGGGGATCGCATCGCTCCTCATCCCCTACAGCTGGGACAACCTGACAAACAAGGGCGTCATCCACGTCCAGCCCGACCGGCTTCTGGTGTGGAACGACGTTCAGCGGCGCGAGGCGATCGAGCTCCACGGGGTGGCGCCAGAACGGATCGCCCTCGTCGGCGCGGCGCGCTTCGACCCCTTCTTCGCCCTCACGCCGTCCCGCTCTCGGGAGGAGTTGCGTGCTGCGCTCGGGCTCGAACCGTCCGGGCCGGTCGTGCTGTATCTCGGCTCCTCCGCCTTCGTGGCGCCACGCGAACCGGAGTTCGTCGAACGCTGGCTGGCCGCGATTCGGTCGCACGCTGTTCTCGCGGAGGCGGGCATCATCATCCGTCCCCACCCCGGAGCGTTGAAGGCGGGGACGGCGTGGGAGTCGTGGCGCCCTCAGGACGGAGGCAAGACCGCGCTGGTCCGCCCGGACACAAGGGCTGGGGGCCAGGATCTACTCGACCAGATCCACGCATGCGACGTGGTGGTGGGACTCAACACGAGTGCCGAGATCGAGGCCGCAATCGTCGGCCGACCCGTACTGACGGTGCGCGCGGGAGAGCTCGCGCCGGGGCAGGAGGGATCGACGCACTACGGCTACCTGCTCGGTGAATCGGGTGGGCCGGTCAAGGAGGCGCGGTCACTCGAAGAGCACCTCGACCAGTTGGTGGGCAGCATCGCGTCCGATGAGGACGCATCGGCGCGTCGCCGCGCGTTCGTCGCGTCGTTCGTTCGGCCACGGGGAGTCGACCGCCCGGTTGGTGACTGCATCGCAGAGGAGGTCGAGGCGCTCGGCCGTCGATCCTCCCGACGCGGCCGGTGCCGGCCCTGGATCCGCCGTCGCATCGGCTGAGGGCCTCCTCCGCCACGATGCCGCCAGGTCTCTCTGGGCGTGGGTGAGAGGCCCGGTGCGCTACTTCGTCATCAACCGCCGCCGCAGCCGAGAAACCCAGCGGAGCGAGTCATATGCCACCATCCCCGCGCGCAGCGCCCCGCGCAGCAACGGATCGAGGAACACCGATCGCCGGTCTGCTGTCGGGGGGGCGGACGCGAGCGCCTCGATCGCGTCGACGAAGACGTCGGTCGCGCGGATGCCGGAGCCCTGGGGATGAAGGAACCACGCGCTGAACGCCGCAGCACGGGCGCGCGCCCGCCCCGGATCGGTGAGCGTCTCCGCGAGTTGATCGACGTGTTCGTCGAGGGAGCGGCCGACCGTGAGGAGGCCAGTGTCGGCGTCCAGGAGGTACCGAAAGTGGATCGTCTCGTCCTGCACGGCCGAGAGGTCGGGTTGGAGAATGGTCAGTGCCGGTGTGTTGCAGGCCCCGGCTTCGATCATCGCGCTGGTGTTCACTGCGACAAGCGCAGCCGCGTGGGTGAGCGAGTCCACGTAGTCCAACTTTGCATCGCCCCCGGTGGGGAACTCCGCCACGCGCGGCCACACGACGACATTCGGCCATGCCGAAACGTCCGCCGTTGCCCAGTTCTCGGGTCGCTTCGGGTGCGGGCGGATCAGCACTCCCGCCTCACCGAGCGGGCCCCCATGACCCCGGATCGCGTCGAGCCACCGAAACACGAAATCGGTCTCGGGCCGGAACGTCCACGGCGCCGAGCACCCGTACACAACGAACGGACGCGACGGGTCGAGTCCGACGCGTGTGCAGAAATCGGCACGGGAACGGACACTCGCCCCGGGTAGGTCGTCGTAGCAGTGGGCACCCGTGACCACGATGCGCGACGCGTCGATCCCGTGTCGCTCCTCCGCTTCCTCGCGCTGCTTCCCATTCCAGACAAGGAGTCGATCCGGAACGGGGCGCACGAGAGCCTTGCTCGAGAGATTGTCCCAGCTATGTACCGCGACGGCGTTTGGCACGCCGATCGACCGCGCCGCGCGGAGGAGCGTGTGCTGTGGACTCCGCAGCGCCACGACCGGGGTGAGCAGTAACGCATCAGGGCGATGGCTGCGCAGCAGTCCGACCAACTCGGGTGACGGCGGGATGGCTCGCTCGACGCGTTCGAGCGCGCGTATCAGCAGGCGCCGACCGGACCCGTGGCGAGCGATGCTGGACAGGACACCCGCAGACGTCAGGAGTCGGCGGAGTGGGCGCGGCGCCCGTTTCTCCGACCGAACGCTGTACTGCTCGGAAAAAGTCGTGTCAAGGAACTCGAGATGGCTTCGTGCGAGCCGTAGATCCTGCGAGAGTTCGCGCCACCGTTCGTGTCGCTTCGGTGTTCCATCGACGAAGCTGACGTTCGGGAGTGCACGGAGCGCCTCGAGCATCGGTTCCTGGCCGCGGACGTAGCGGTCGGGCTCCTCAAGAAGGATCTCAACCGTGTGACCGCGCCGCGCGAGCTCGGTGACGATCGATTCGTGGTTCTTGAGGTATGCAGCGCGCCAGGCCGAGAACAGGAGCCGCACGCGGAGGACTGTACCCGTCTCCGTCAGAGGAGATCGCCGCCCCCGGTCGGCGCGCCCTATCGGTGCAGCGGCTTGCGGAGCGCGGTGGTGCGTGCTGCAGCTCGCGCGCCGAGAGCGAGCACGGCACGAAGAGGGAGCGAGGTAAACGGCGATCGAGCGGGCTCCACGCGTAGTCCCGCAAGCTCCTCGACCGCGTCCGCAAGGATCGGTGCGACAGAGCGACCGATGCCCTGCGGGCGGACGAATCGCCCGATGAAGGCGCGAGTCTGTTCGACGGTGGTATCCGCGCTGCGGACCGTCTGCGCGAGATGTGCGAAGTGTTCTCCACGGGTGCGGGCAAGTCTCACGAGGCCACCGTTCTCTGCCAGGAGGTGTCGGAAGTGGAGCGTCCCTTCCTGCGTTGCGGCGAAGCGCGCGTCCGCGAACGAGAGCACGGTGCGCCCGACGATCCCCGCTTCGATCAGCGCGCTGGTGTTGACCCCCACGACCGCGGCTGCGTGGTACATGGCGTCGAAGAAGGCGGCTCTGGCGTCTGCCCCGTCGGGCTGCGAGCCGTCCCGTGGATAGATCACGGCACCGTTGGGGAGCGCAACCTCGTTCCACTGCGCCGCGTTCTGGGGGTGGGGACGCACGATCACCCCAAGGTCGCGGATCACTTCGTCCTCCGCGTCTCGCAGCCACGTCACCCAGTCGCGCACGTACGACACCTCGTCGGGCGCGATGAACCCGGACGAGCAGAGGTAGAGCACGAACGGACGTCCGGTGGCGAGCCCCGCCTTCGCGGCGAACGCCGCGTGTGTCGTTGATGGCGAGCGCGAGAACCACTCGTCGAACTTCTGCGAGCCCGTCGCGACGACACGCTCGCCGGGGATCCCGTGGAGTTCAACGGCCTCGGTGCGCTGCGCCTCGTTCCAGACGAAGACCCGATGAGGGACGACGCGGAGATGGCCCTTCGACGTGAGATTGTCCCAGCTCGCGATCGCAACCCCGGTCGGGACACCCATCCGCAAGCCGCTCTTGACGGCCTCGAGCTGTGGCGACCCGAACTCGACCAGCGGCGAGACGAGCCCACCGACGGACGCGTTCATCTGCGATCAGCGCCCCGACG
>CAYXAS010000008.1:0-15664 GCA_964461665.1 uncultured Gaiellales bacterium | reverse complement strand
GGTGCTCACCAGCGGTGACGCGTCGTTGGTCGACGCTTCGATTGACGCGAGCGGAATGCTCCGCCTCGTCTTCTCCGGAAGCTCGAGCGGATCGGCGACATGGACCAGCGGCGAGACGAGCACCACGTCGGGGCGCTGATCGCAGATGAACGCGTCCGTCGGTGGGCTCGTCGGGATTGCCTGCTCGATCGCCGCGATGGTGCGTACCAGCTGTCGCGTGCCGCGCGCGCTCCGCGGCTTCGCTACGAGGCGCGCGAGCGCGCGGGCCAGCCGCCGAACTCGCAGGCCGGGGCCGATCGACAGCTGTTCCAGCAACCGTTCGTTGGCACGAGCTCGCAGGGCGGGCGCGTCGTCGAACCGGGGGTCGCAGAAACGCGCAACATCACCGAGATATCGCACGAACGTCGCGAGCGGGCGCCAGCCGTCGTTGTCAGGTCGCCGCGGTGCGTCGCCAAGCGTGACGCCGATGTTGTCCCGTGCCACGCGCTCGGCGAGGTTTGCATCCTGCTCCTGCAGCGCAGCGTGGGCGAACGCCACGTGTACGCCGTGCCCGCGTCGAGACAGTTCGGCGATGAGCGGTTCGAAGTAGCGCACATAGCCGGGATGGAGGAGGAAGAACAGGATGCGCAATGCGCCTGTGCCCGACGCGGCGATGTCAGGACACCGTTGCCGAGCGCTCGTACACGAGCACGCGGTTCTTGCCGGCCCAGTCGAGCCTCTCCTCGAGCGCGGGGCGCCGTACGAACCCTTCGAGGACGAACAGCGTTCGGAGCAGGCCTTTCAACATCAGCGTGATGTGCGTCGGATCGACCTCGAACTGCGTCGTGACATCGAGGATCCCGCGGGGCTCGGGATGAAATCGCGTCGTGACGTAGACGTACCGGCTCGAGACCCGGCACATCTCGGAGACACAGCGTCGAGCCTGAAGCACTGTGAGGTGCTCGATCACCTCGCGGCAGACGACGACGTCGAATGATGTGTCGGGAGCGCTGAGGCGGTCGACGTGGCCGATCTCGATCCGGTCGCGGACTTCGGCCGGCGCGAGCGCGAGGCTGGCGGGCGCGAAATCGACTCCATGAACCTCAACGCCGAGTTCGTGCAGGAACAGCATCAAGAAGCCTGGGCCGCAGCCGACGTCCAGCACCGTGGCGGGTTCGAGCGCCTCGCGAATGACACTCGGCCCCCTGCCTTCGATGCGCCGACGCGTCTCGAGGTCGTACCGGTTCTCTGCTTCGCGCCACCCCTTCGTGAAGTAGTCCGTGTCGTATTCGACATCCGTGACCGGGGTCTGTGACGAGACGACGACTTCGAGCATGTCCGCCGCGTCGGTGAAGTCGTCGAACTGGCCGGGGCGCATCCGACCAGGATCGTATCGCGCCTCTGCGGAGCGACAGACGAAGCGCGTTAGCATCCGCGACCGTGACTCGCACCCGTTCGTGGCGTCGGTCCTTGGCGCGGAGGCTCTCCGGGGTCTTGGGCGCATCTCCGACCGCCACGGTGCCGATCGACTGGCGCGACGGCGATGTGCGCCTCGTCCTCTCGTCTGGGCGGGTCGCCCACAGCAGGCTCCACCCGCGTGAGAAGGAACCCTGGACCGTCGCCTGGCTTGAGCGGTGTGTGCGACCGGGTGACGTTGTCTGGGATGTCGGGGCAAACGTCGGTGGCTACTCGCTGATCGCCGGTGCGCTCGGGGCAGAGCGGGTGATCGCGGTTGAACCGGATCTCGCGAACGCGGCCGCACTGGCACAGAATGCGGCGCTGAACGGCCTCGGCGAGGTGATCGTTCCGCTCACTGTCGCGCTCGATGAGACCGAGCGGGGTGCGTGGCTCCTCGCAGGTGAGCGCGAGCCGGGCGCGACCCACCGTCTCGCGCTCCCGGGTGAGCTTGCTGCGGGCTTCGTGCTGTCGTTCCCGCTCGACACCCTTCTCGCCCGCTTCGCCGTGCCGTCACCCAATCTCCTGAAGATCGACGTCGATGGCCATGAGGCAGAAGTGCTCATCGGGGCGGAGCGGGCGTTGAGAGAGGGCGCGCTCCGGTCGGTGCTCGTCGAGGTCGATGAGCGGAACACGGCACGTGTCATCGGGCTACTGGCCGCCGCCGGACTGGATCTGGTCGAGCGGCACGCACCGATCTCGGCCACGTCGGGCGTCTGGTACGGCGTGTTCGAGCGGCGCCCCTCGCTATAGCTGGAGCGCAGCCCGGAAGGCGATCGGCTCCGGGATTCGCTCGAGGACGAGCCATGGATCGTGCGCTGCGAGGGATGCGGAGTCGTAGTGCCCCGTGGCGATGGCGACCGTGCGGGCATCGATCGCCTTGCCGCATGCGATGTCTGCCGGGGTGTCGCCGATCACGTACACGTGCTCGGCGTCGGGTGCGAGCGCTCGCGCGTTTCTCGCGATCGTCTCTCGCGAGCCGTCGCCGGCGCAGAACGCCCCGCCGTGACGGAAGTACCCCGCGAGCCCGTACAGATCGAGTTTGGCCCAGGCTCCCACCTCGACATTGCCGGTGAGGAGCATGTTCCGGATGCCAGGTCTGCTCCCGAGATCCTCGAGGGCGTCGCGCACGCCGGGGAACACGTGTCCGAGTCGGGTACGGAGCGCCTCCGGGATCAGCGCCGCGTAGATCCCCAGCATCCGCCGCGCCTGCTGCTCGGTTCCGTCACCAAACCGGCTCGACAGGGCGCGCGCGATCGCACCGTCCGTCATCCCGGCCGTCGGGAAGTCCTCGAGCGAGACTGTTGCGCACCCGCTCTCGACGAGCGCGTCCTCCCAGGCACGGATTCCGGCGCGGGCGGTGTGGAGCAGCGTGCCGTCGATGTCCCAGAAGAGGGCGGAGCTCACGTTCGAGGCTCAGCGGAGACGTTCGGTCGCCCCCGAGCCGCGTCGCGAGCGGCGCGGTCGAGAGATGCGGCGAGAAGGCGTGCGTTCTCGTTCGAGCGATCGACGAGGACGGGCGCTCCGGGTAGGCATGCACGCATCGCAGCGTGAAGGAACCGTTCGATCCGGTCCGAGTCGGGGCGGAACCGCAGTACGGCGGGCACGGCCTCCCGGAGCTCGTGAAACGAATCCACATCGAGGGTGACCCCGAAACCGCCATAGAACGGCTGTCCGAGCGTCAGGACCGGCTTCTTGTACAGGAGCGCCTCGAGTCCCACCGTCGAGGAGATCACCACGACCGCCTCGGCGCGCCGGATGAGGTCGTGGCTCGAGTGGCCTGGGGCGACGAGACGGACGTTCGGACGCGCTCGGAGTCTGCGGAGCAGACGGAGGCTGTTACGTCCGACCGACATCGGGTGTTCCTTGAGTACGAGGTCGATCCCCGGGGGGAGGGTGTCCGCGACCTGTTCGACGAGCGAGAGTTGGTCTTCGCAGTGCGGGATGATGCGCCGGATCTTGTAGTCGTCGGTCACATGGAGTGGGAAGTAGACAGAGGGCCGTGACGGATCGAGCCGGTCGTAGAACGGTCGCGCCGCCCGCGCGCGCGCCCATTCGGAGACGTTCGAGGTGAGCAGCCGCCACGGCTGGAGGTAGTCGTTGTCGCGGTCCTCGCCGCGCTTGCGTTGCAGATGGCCCAAGAAGAGGCGCACGCGTCGCCACTCGAGCGGAACTCGGCGGTGCTCGCGGATCGGTTGCGCGCGCGCGATGAACTCGCTCGTGAATGCCGCTACCACGGCCGTCTCCTCCGCGGAGAGCGCGCGGAGGTCATCCGCGGTGCAGATCGGAGCGTGCAGCGTGTCCACGTAGAGGCGGAGCGGCGCTGGGAAGATCGTGTAGAGGAGGAAGAGCACCGGGATTCTGCGTTCCACGCCGATCAGATGCGATGCGACCCTGATCGTCTCGTTGCCGACTTCGGGGATGAGCACGTCGGGCCGTACCGCATCGAGGACTCGCTCCAGAGCGCGGATGTGGTCAATCGTTCTTCGGATCGCAGTTTCCTCCGACGCGCCGTCGAGCGGCCAGTCGGCTCGGTAGATGTCACGGATGTGTGGGATCGGGTAGGTCGCCTCGATCCGGGCGCGCTCGGCCGCAACATCACACGGCGGGAGCGCGGCGATCTCATCCATCAGACAGCGAGCGGCGATCCCCCGTGTCCGGAGTTCGCGAGCTGCCGCACGGGAAACCGTCACATGCGAGACGTCGTGCCCGAGCTGCGCGAGTTCCTGACCAACCGTCCCGTAGAACGCCGATTCGTAGGTCTGAAGCGTCGTGAAAAGAAACCTCATGTCGCGTTCTCGACTCGTGTGAACGCCTCGCCGAGGAGCGAGAGAAACCGCTCGGGCGCATGCTCACGCCGGACGTGGGCGCCGCCAGCGAGCCGCATCGCGGTGAGTCTATCCGGGTCGGCGAGCAGCGCCTCGAGCGCTTTCGCCATCTCCTCTGGCCCGAAGTCGTCGAGCACGATGCCGCCGCCAGAACTCCGGACGAGATCCTCCGGACCCCCGCACGGCGTCACTACCACCGGTACGCCGCACGCGAGCGCCTCGGCGACGACGACACCGAATCCCTCCTGGAGTGACGCGACGACGAGCACGGCCGCGTCGCGGAGATGTGCCCCGACGTCGTTCACCACACCGGTCGCCTCGGCCCCGTCTGGGAGCGACACGCTCGGTGGGGCACCGACGAGGCGCAACCGGGCGTTCGGGACGACGCGTCGCACGCGTGTGAACGCCTGGAACAGCAGCGAGACGTTCTTGCGCGGATCCGCAGCACGGCCGACGAACACGATCGTCGGCCGGTCGAGCCCGGCACGCCACTCTTCGTCGGCGAGCGGCGCGAACAGCTCGGCGGAGACTGGGATCGGGAGGATGCCGACGTCCTCGAGTCGAGCTCCCGCAGCGGCCGCCACTGCTCGTGCGCTGGATGGGGTAGTTGCGTAGAGCGCGGCCGCTCCCCTTAGCGTGGCGCGCTCTAGTCGGCGGAGCACGGGCCCGCTCAGCCGGAGCGCGGCACGCCTGCTCGGATCGAGTCCGTGTCGGCGTCCCCTCCACTCGCTCTCGAGCGTCGTCCCAATCCACGCCCCGTAGGGGCGGCGGGCAAGCAGCGCCGCATATCCGTGCGAGGCGTGGGTCGCGTTGACCCACACGGACCGCGCCTCCCGCACGAGGGGCGCGAGCCGATGGGCGCTTGCGAACTGGTTGACTGCGTCGAGACCCGGTATCGCTTGCCCTACCGGGACGGTCGGCGCACTGACCCCGTCGCGCGACGAATCGAGCGCCCCGTATGCGAGGTACAGGAGCGTCGGCGCGTAGCCGTGCCTAGCGGCTCCATCCAGGAACGGCGTGATCTGTGCGGTGACCCCGCCACGAAAGCCAGGGTCCTGTCCGAGCACGGCGAGGTCGATCACCGGGCGAACGGTAGCCTCACGGCGTGTCGCCCAAGGACGGCAGACGTCGCATCCTCGTCCTCAACCAGTACTACTGGCCGGGGGTCGAGGCGACCGCGTACCTCCTCACCCAACTCTGCGAGATGCTCGCGCAGGAGTACGACGTGACGGTGGTGACAGGCGCGCTCCACGGCCATCCGGAGCTGCCCCGCGAGGAGGAACGGCACGGTGTCCGGATCCTCCGCACGCGTTCGACGTCCTACGAGCGCTCGCGCCTCCAGCACCGCGTCGCGAACTACGCCACGTACCTCGCCGACTCGGTGTTCACCGCCGTTCGCGGCGCGCGGCCCGATCTCGTGCTGACGATGACCGACCCGCCGGTAGCAGGCGACGTGGGCCTGATCGTCGCTCGACGGTTCCGCGCACCGCTCCTTGTGGTGAGCCAGGACGTCTTCCCGGAGATCGCGGTGGAGCTCAAGCGGCTCGAAAACCGCGCGGTGATCGAGACGCTCCGTGCGCTCGTCCGGGCATACCTCCGCCGCGCCGACGGTCTCGTCGCGATTGGGGAGACGATGCGCGTCCGACTCGAGGCAAAGGGTGCCTCGCCGGATCGGATCACGGTGATTCCGAACTGGGTCGATACCGCGACCATCACGCCGCAGGCGTCCGACAACGAGTGGGCGCGTGCAAAGAAGCTCCTCGGCCGGTTCGTCGTGATGCACTCTGGAAATGTCGGGCACGCACAGGATCTCGACACGCTGGTACGTGCTGCGACGTTTCTTCGTGACCTCGACGATCTTCGGATCCCGATCGTCGGCTTCGGGGCGCGACACGCGGAGATCGTCGCGCTCGCACGTCGACTCGAGGTCGACAGCGTCACGTTCTTCCCGTATCAGCCGCGCGAGGTGCTCCCGCAGTCGCTCTCGAGTGCGCATCTCCACTACGTCGGGTTGGCGCGGGGGCTCGCGGGGTACATCGTCCCGAGCCGGGTCTACGGGATCCTCGCCGCCGGCCGCCCCGTTCTTGCGGCGGCCGACGAGGCATCCGAGACGGTCCGTCTCGTGCGCGAGGCGGGGTGCGGGGTCGTCGTCCCTCCGGGTCGGCCCGATCGGGTCGCCGAGGTGATCCGGCGCGCACACGACGGCGAACTCGACCTCGAGGGGATGGGTGCGCGTGGGCGCGAATGGGTCGAGCGTGAAGGTGACCGCGAGACAGCGTTCGGTCGTTACCGGACACTCGTGGGCGGACTCGTTGCGAGCAACTCGCGGTAGAGAGCATCCACATCGCCCACGAGGCGTTCGACTGCATACCGCTCACGGACGCTCGCTGCACCTGCGGCACCCATCCTCCGAGCACGCACCGGCTCGGCCGCGAGCTCCGCTAGGCACCGGGCCATTGCCCGCGTGTCACCGCGCGGAACGAGGTGCCCGCTGACACCGTCCTCGATGACGTCGGGAACCCCGCCCACGTTGTAGGAGACGACGGGCGTCCCGGCTGCGAGCGCCTCGATCATCGTCACCGGCGTCCCCTCGTTCCCTGACGTGAGGACGACCGCATCCACTGCGCGGTACCAGGGCGCGACGTCCTCCTGGTACCCCGCGAACAGACAGTGCCGCGCGACGCCCTTCTCGTGTGCCCGCTCTTCGACGCGCTCCCGCTCGTATCCGTCGCCGACGAGGAGGAGCTTCGCGTCGACACCCTGGGCGCGGAGTGTCGCGAGCACATCGACGAGGTCCGCCGTCCGCTTGATCGCCGTCATCCTTCCAAACCACCCGACGACGAACGCATCGGTCGGGATCCCAACCCGAGCGAGCGTCTCGGCACGGTCACGACCCCCGCCGGTTCTGCGTGCGAGATCGATTCCGAGCCGGATCACGCGGAACTTTCTCGCCGGTGCGATGCGGAACCGGACAAGTTCTTCGCTGATCTCGGGGCTGACGGCGATCAGCACATCCGTCCACCGACCGAGCATCCGCTCCACCGAACGGAAAAACCGTGACCCGACGGATCCGAAGTATCCGTGGAGCACGTGCCCGTGGAACGTGTGGACGATGACCCGCGGACGCTGCCGACCGGCGAGCAACGCGGCGAGGCGGCCGACCGCGCCCGCTTTTGCGGTGTGGGTGTGGAGAACGTCGGGGCGGAGCTCGCGGATCAGCGCGCGCAGTCTCATCGCCGAGCGCAGGTCGCTGAGTGGAGAGATCTCGCGCGAAAGCCCTTCGAGCCGCACGACCCGCACGCCCTGCTCGGCGGCGACGAACGCCATCGACTCCTCGCCGTGTGCCAGGTCCCCGGCGACCAGTGTCGTCTCGTATCCGCGAGTCGCAAGCCCCCTTGCGAGATACGAGACGTGGAGCGCAGGCCCGCCCACGTTGAGCCGGGCGATCACGCGCAGGACACGGATCGGCCGCTCGCTCACGGGCGCGAGCGTACCGCGGGAGGGCACTAGACTCGGGTCGTGGCGGCTCTCGCGGTGGTGCTCTGGGTGTCGCTGGGCGCGCTCGCGTGGACGCACCTGGTGTATCCGTTGACCGCGCGGGCGCTTGCGAGCATCTCGGAGCGGCCGGTCTCGAAGGACGCCGCATGGCTCCCGCGTGTGACGGTGGTGGTGGCTGCGTACAACGAGGAGGCCGTGATCGAGCGGCGACTCGACAATCTGTTCGCGCTCGACTATCCGCCGGATCTCCTCGACGTGATCGTCGCCTCCGACGCCTCGACCGACGGGACCGACAGGATCGTCGAGGCGGAGGCGACGCGGGGATCGAGGGTTGCGATTCTGCGCTGCCCACGCGGCGGGAAGGTTGCCGCGCAGGATCGCGCTGTCCGTACCGCGCGCGGCGAGGTGGTCGCCTTCTCCGACGCGAACGCGACCTGGGCGCCCGACGCGCTCCGACGATTGGTGGAGAACCTCGCCGACCCGGAGGTCGCCTACGTCTGCGGGCAGTTGCGGCTCGAAGGGGCAGCCGGAGGGAACCGCGAGGGGCTGTACTGGCGCATGGAGATGGGACTGCGCGCGGCAGAGTCCCGGCTCGGCTCGGTCACGGGCGGCAACGGCTCGATCTACGCGGTGCGCCGCTCCGACTACATCGAGGTCGACCCGCGCTGGGGCCACGATCTCTCGTTCCCCTACCGGATGGTTCAGGCCGGACGCCGTGCCGTCTACGAGCCGTCGGCGCACGCGTTCGAGCGGCCGACCCCGACGAACGAGACGGAGTACCGCCGCAAGGTGCGGATGTTCGAGCACTGCTGGGAGATCGTCCTGCGCGGTCGGATGCTCCGCGGCCTTCCGGCTGGGTACCTCCTCGCGATCGTCTCGCATCGACACCTGCGTTACGCGAGCGGCCCGCTCCACCTCGTGTTGCTCGGCTCGAGTCTGGTGCTGGCACCAACGGGCTGGCCCTACGCCCTCGTCCTCGGGGCGCAACTCGCGGTGCTCGCGGCCTTCGCCGCGCGGGTCGGCGTCGCCCGCTACTACGTCTACGTCACGTGGGCGACGGTCGTCGCGCTCGCGAACTACCTCCGCCGCGGCGTGCCCGCGACATGGGACGCTGCGGAGGGGACGCGATGAACCGCGCCGCGGACTGCGCAATCGCCGGGGTCGGTCTCATCCTCGGCGCTCCGCTGGTCGCGCTCGCGGCCGTCGCGACGAAGCTCGAGGATCGAGGCCCAGTCCTGTACCGCCAGACACGCGTCGGCCGACGCGGTGTGGAGTTCGAGGTTCTCAAACTCCGTTCGATGGTCGTGGGTGCGGAACGTCAGGGGGCTGGATATGCGGTCGATCGCGGCGACTCGCGCATCACCCGCGTCGGGCGGGTCGTGCGGCGGACGTCGATCGACGAGTTGCCGCAGCTCTGGAACGTGCTGCGCGGCGAGATGTCGATCATCGGACCGCGCCCCACGCTCCGCTACCAGGTGGACCGGTACGACGAGCGCCAGCGCCACCGGCTCGACGTCCGCCCGGGCCTGACTGGGTGGGCGCAGATCAATGGTCGCGCGGCGCTCCCGTGGGAAGAACGGATCGAGCTCGACCTCTGGTACGTCGAACATCGCTCACCTCGCGTCGACCTCCGGATCCTGTTGCGCACGCCACTTGCGCTGCTCGGTGGGGTCTACCGGGGCGCCTCCGGGGGCTGGACAACCCGCTGACGCCAGTACCCTCCGTCGCGATGACGGTGGTCCTGTTCACGTGTGCGGGGCAGCGGGTGGACATCGTGAGCGCGTTCGCGCGTGCGGGTGCCCGCACCGTTGCAAGCGACGCCGACCGGCTCGCGCCCGCGCTCTACCACGCCGATGTGCACGCGCTCGTCCCGCGGATCGACGACCCGGGCTACGTCGCCGCGCTCGCCGCGCTCGTCACCGAGCACGATGTGCAACTCGTCGTGCCGCTCACCGACCTTGACCAGGAGATCCTCTCCCGCAACAGGGACGCGCTCGCGCCCGCGCTCGTGCTCGCACCCGCACCCGCCGCCTGCCGTGCGATGGCGGACAAGTGGCTCGCACACCAGTTCTTCGAGAAACACGGGATCGCAAGCCCACGCTCCTGGCTTCCGGGCGACGTGCCCGGGGATGCGCGCTACCCGCTTCTCGTCAAGGTGCGCGAGGGGTTCGGATCGCAGCACATCTACCCGGCGGATCACCCCGGCGCGCTCGCGCGCGCGCTCGCCGAGACACCGGTCGACTCGTTCGTGCAGGAGCGCTGCCTTGGGGAAGAGTTCTCGATCGACGTGTTCTGCGATCTCGACGGACGTTGTCTCGAGGCGATCCCGCGGACGATGATCCAGTCGAAGGGCGGCGAGTCGATCAAGGGTCGCTCGCTCCTCGACCACGAGTTGATCGTGCACGGCGCCCGCGTCGCCGAGACGATCGGGATCGTTGGCCCCGCGAACATCCAGTGCTTCCGGGAGCCGGATGGCTCGCTCCCCGTCACCGACGTGAACCCCCGGTTTGGCGGCGGCTTCCCGCTCCCGACGGCCGCGGGGAGCCGGTACCCGGAGCTCGCGCTCGCGCTCGCGCGCGGCGAGCATCCGGAGCCGCGGCTCGGGGCTTTCCGCGGCGGTGTCTTCATGACACGGTTCTTCTCCGACGTGTGCCTCGTCGAGGACGGGGACGGGCGCCTCGTCCCGTACGCATCGGCGCTCGCGCTCCCGGTCGACCTGTCCGCACGACACGACCCCGCCTGACCCGGCGGTACGGTTCTCCGATGCGCGTGATCGTCACGGGGGCGGCCGGCTTCATCGGCTCGTGCCTCGCAGAACGTCTGCTGCAGGCCGGTCACGACGTCGTCGGTATCGACTCGTTCACCGACTACTACGACCCTGCGCTCAAGGAGGAGAACGCGCGCACGCTCGACGTGCGCCGCGTCGATCTCGCCCACGACACGCTCGACTTCGAGGGCGTGGACGTCGTGTTTCACCTCGCGGGCCAGCCGGGGGTGCGGAGCTTCGGTGACGTATTCGGGCTCTACGTGGAGCGGAACGTGCTCGCGAGCCAGCGGGTGTTCGAGGCAGCGGCGGCTGCGGGCGCGCGGATCGTGTTCGCGTCGTCGTCGTCCGTCTATGGCGAAGCGGAGCGCTACCCGACGACGGAAGACGTCCCGCCGAAACCGGTGTCGCCGTACGGGATCACGAAGCTCGCTGCCGAGCACCTCGCGCGCGCCTACGCGCGGAGCTTCGCGCTCGATGTTGTGGTGCTGCGGTACTTCAACGCCTACGGCCCACGACAGCGCCCCGACATGGCGTTCCCCCGGATCGTCCAGGCACTCGCCGACGGGTCGCCGTTCACCCTCTACGGCGACGGCGGCCAGAGCCGCAGCTTCACGTACGTCGAGGATGTCGTCGCGGCGACGATCCTCGCGTCGGAGCAGGCGCCCGGAGGGGCGGTCTACAACGTGGGCGGTGGGGAGGAGGCGACGCTGCTCGAGACGATCGCCACGCTCGAACGTGTCGCCGGTGCGACACTCGACGTTCGCCACGACGAGGCAGTGCCCGGCGACCAGCGCAGGACGCGTGCCGACACGACGCGCATCCGCGAGGCGCTCGGTTGGGAGCCGACGACGCGGCTCGAGGACGGCCTCCGCGCACAGTGGGAATGGGCCATTGCTAGGGTCGGCGCGAGATGAGCGACTCGGCGCGCCCTGATCTCGACGCTGAGCGGGAGATCGATCTCCGCTCCGCGCTCGCGCGCGTGACTCGCCGCTGGTGGCTCGCTGTCGCAGGCCTCGTGGCCGGCGCGGTTATCGGTGCGGTGGTGGCGTCGGGGGCGGGGTCGACCTGGGAGGCGAACACCCTGCTCTACCTCGGACAGCCGTTCACCCCGGGCGGCGGGAGCCAGATCCAGTCGCTGCAGACGAACCCGAAGTCGGTTCCCGAGATCATCCGTTCGGAGAGCGCGCTCGACGCGGCCGCGAAGGCGTCCGGACTCAGCCGCATCCAGCTTCGTGGGAACGTCACCTCGGCGCCGATCACCGTCGCGACCGGTGCGACCGCCCGGAATCTCTCGCCGCTCGTCGAGATCTCAGTACAGGCGGCGAACAGGGACGGTGCGGAACGGGCAGCGGCCGCCCTGGCAGCCGCTGTGATCGACACGACGGCGCCGTACGTGGCGGAGAAGGTCGCACAGCTCGAGGAGCAGCTCGCCACCGACGAGGCGCAACTTGAGCGGATCGACATCAGGATTGCATCGCTGCTCGAGCAGCAGCGTCAGGTGGTCGATGGCAACGGACTTTCGCTCGTGGAGCGCCTCGTCGCATCGCAGGGGGTGAACTCGGCCCTCAGCCTCGCGGAGGCTCAGCGGCTCACCGTCCAGCAGGACGTGAGCCTCAGGCGCCAACTGATCGCACTGGGTCGGGAGGTGGAGCTTCCGCGGATCGTCGCCGAGCCCGTCGCGCGACGCGCAGACGCGACGAGTCGTCGTAACGGGGCGGTCGCTGGCGCGATCCTCGGGCTGCTGCTCGGGGCCGTCGCCGCGTACGCGGCTGAGCCGCTTCTCCGCCGCCGCCGCTCCGGCTGATGCTCGACGGCAAGTCGGTCGCCGTCGTCGTTCCCGCCTACGACGAGGAACGTCTTGTCGGCGACACGATCCGCGGAATCCCGCCGTTCGTCGACCGGATTGTCGTTGTCGACGACGCCTCGCGCGACAGCACCGTCGCGGCCGTCGCGGCCGTTGGTGATCCACGCGTCGAGGTGATCCGCCACGAGCGAAACGGGGGGGTCGGGGCGGCGATCGTGACCGGGTACGAAAGGTGTCTCGCCGCCGGGATCGACGTGACATGCGTGATGGCCGCCGACAACCAGATGGATCCCTCCGAACTGGAGCTGATCGCCGGGCCGGTTGCGCGTGGCGAAACGGACTACGCGAAGGCGAACCGGCTCGCGACCGGTGAGGCCTGGCGGGTGATTCCCCGCACGCGGTTCCTCGGGAACGCGATCCTCACGCTGCTCACAAAACTTGCGTCGGGGTACTGGCACGTCACCGATTCGCAGGCGGGGTACACGGCGCTTGCGCTCCCGACGCTCGCCCGACTCGATCTCGACCGCGTGTACCGCCGCTACGGCTTCCCGAACGACATCCTCGTCCACCTCAACGTGATCGATGCACGCGTGCGGGATGTCCCGTCGCGTCCGATCTACGGGATCGGCGAGGTGTCCGGGATCCGGATCCACGCGGTCGCGCCGCGGATCGCGTGGCTGCTCGCCAGGGGCTTCTGGTGGCGCGTCCGCGAGAAGTACCTGATCCGCGACTTCCACCCGCTCGTCCTCTTCTATCTCGTCGGGACGGTGCTGTTCACGGCCGGACTCGCGCTCGGAGCGGTTGTGGCGGTGTCTCGGATCGCGTTCGGCAACGCGATCACCACCCCGACCGCCGTTCTTGTCGCGCTCCTCGTGCTCGGCGGGATGCAACTCGGCCTGTTCGCCGCCTGGCTTGAGATGGAGGCGAACCGGCGTCTGCGGTAGTCCTGCCACCAGGCGATTGTTCGGGGTTCGTGAGGGCGGTTTGACGGACAGGGGGGGCGGTTAGACTCCCCCGGATGCCGACCTCCGTTGTCACGGGTGGAGCGGGTTTCCTGGGGTCGCACCTCTGTGAAACACTCCTCGCACGCGGTCACCGCGTGATCTGCGTCGACAACCTCGAGACTGGGTCGCTCGCGAACATCGCGCACCTGCACGGCGACGCCTTCTGGTTTCTCCAGCACGATCTGACCCTCCACGTCGAGATCCCCGAAGCGGTGGACTTCGTGTACCACCTTGCGAGCCCCGCAAGCCCGATCGACTACCTGCGGCTCCCGCTGCAGACGCTCAAGGTCGGCGCGTACGGGACGCACAACGCGCTCGGGCTCGCGAAGCGGAAGCGCGCCCGCTTCCTCCTCGCCTCGACGAGCGAGGTGTATGGCGACCCGCAGGTGCACCCGCAACCCGAAACGTACTGGGGTCATGTCAACCCGATCGGTCCGCGTGGGGTGTACGACGAGGCGAAGCGCTACGCGGAGGCGCTGACGATGGCGTACCACCGCCAGCAGGGCGTGGACACCGCGATCGTCCGGATCTTCAACACCTACGGCTCGCGGATGCGCCCCCACGACGGACGTGCGATCCCGACGTTTCTCCGGCAGGCGCTGGAGGCGAAGCCACTCACGGTGTTTGGCGACGGCTCGCAGACGCGGAGCTTCTGTTACGTGGACGATCTCGTCCGCGGGCTCATCCTGCTCGTCGAGTCCGGCGAGCATCTCCCCGTCAACATCGGGAACCCGGCGGAGATGACCCTGCTCGAGCTCGCCGAGGCGGTGATCCGCGCCACCGGGTCGTCGAGCCAGATCGTGTTCGAGGCTCTCCCCGTCGATGATCCTCAGGTTCGCCAGCCCGACATCACCCGGGCGCGTGAGTTGCTCGGCTGGGAGCCGGAGATCACCCTCGACGAAGGGATGCGCCGGACGATCGCTTCGCTCGGACGGGAGCCCGTACGTGACTAGGGCGGCGGCGGCGCTCGTCGCGCTTGCCGCTGCCGTCACGCTCGCTGCAGGCCTCGCGTCGACTGCGACGGCGGCGAAGGGGATGAAGGTAGGGATCTTCGACGACGGACGCGTCCTCTACGGCATCCCCGAGGACGTCTTCCGCCAGTTGAAGTCAAGCGGCGCGAAGGTGGTGCGCGTCAACCTCTGGTGGTCCGGCCCCGCGATCAGCGTCGCGCTGCGCAAGCCGAAGGACGCGTCGAACCCCCGGGATCCGGCCTACAACTGGGACACGTACGACCGCACCGTGCGGTTCGCGAGCGCGAACGGGATCGAGACGGTGTTCTCGATCATCGGGACACCTCCGTGGGCGAACGCCGCGAAGGGCTGGAACGTCGCACCGGACGATCCGAAGGATCTCCTCGACTTCGTGACCGCGGTCGCGAAGCGCTACAGCGGCAAGTTCGTGGTCCCCGGCGGGGTCGTGTTGCCGCGTGTCTCGCGGTGGGTCGCGTGGAACGAGCCGAACAACCCCGTGTTCCTGAAGCCGCAATACGGGAAGAGCGCTGGCGTCTCGACGATCAGGAGTGCTACTGCCTACGCGACGATCTGCAACACGATCGTGCAGGCCGTGAAGGCGGTGAACCGGACGTCGCTCGTCGCATGTGGTGTCACCGCGCCCCGCGGGAACAACAACCCGAATTCGAGCCGTCCGTCGATCTCACCGCTCCCCTTCGCACGTGCGCTGAAGGAGGCCGGGGCGAAAGGGTTCGATGCGTGGGCGCACCACCCGTACTACGGGAGCCCGGCGGAGACGCCGGTGACGCCGCCGCCGGCACCGGCGAACGGTCAGCCGCCGACCGCGATCACGCTCGGCAACTTCGACGTGCTCGTGGAGGAGATCGACGCGCTCTGGCCGGGAACCCGGTTCTGGATCACCGAATACGCGTACCAGACGAACCCGCCTGACACGTTCTTCGGAGTCTCACCGGCGCACCAAGCGAAGTATCTCGAGCAGGCGGTCGCCGTCGCGCGCGCCCACCCGGCGATCGATCTGTTCCTCTGGTTCCTGCTCCAGGACGAGACGCGACCGGAGGGGTGGCAGTCGGGCCTGCTCGACGTGGATGGAAAGCGGAAGCCGTCCTGGGACGCGTTCCGTCGCGCCGCAAGCAAGTAGCGCGGGTCTACGAGCCGTCGCGGCGCAGCGCCTCGAGTTTGTAGCCGACGCCGTACCGTGTGTGGAGGAACGTGTGGCGTGACGCGCGCTGGTTGATCTTCTCGCAATGTGCCGCGCAGGCGTGCGGCGACTCGGATTCCCCGCGCCTTCGCTGAACTGGTGCGAAGCCGGCACAGACACGGCACGCCGTTCGTGCGATCCTGAGGACCCCGCGGGTGGG
>CAYXAS010000007.1:0-50872 GCA_964461665.1 uncultured Gaiellales bacterium | reverse complement strand
AGCCGCGTCTCACACGTCTGTGGTCAGTACATCTAGCTCTTCGGGGCCGAGCCGAGCATCGAGCGCATCGCCGATGTCCTCTGCGGCGACTGGGGTTGGTGGCGGACTGCGACCGAGGTGCTCGCGCGCGTCGTGGCCACCGCGGGGCGACTCGATACGTCCGATGCGGAGCGGATCCGCGGCTGGGAAGCGCGATTGCACCACGAGCTCGGGATCCGGCCGAAGAGCCCGCAGTGGCGCCTCCGTGCATGCGTCGGCGACCGCGTCCGCTGGTACGACGTGCCGGAGGACGACTACTGACCAGCGGCACCGGGGGCACGGTCGGCCTCCGCGCCGCGCGCCGTCATCTGGACAACGACCGCGATGAGCACCACGAGCCCGCCGACAGCCGTGGCGGTTGCAGGTCGCTCGCCGTACGCGAGCAGCACGAGGAGCGGCCCGAGCACCACCTCGAGGAGCGTGATGATCGCGACTTCGGTGGGCGGGATCAGCCTCGCACCCACGGTCAGCAGCGCGAGCCCGAGCCCGATCTGACCGACACCGAGGCCAGCGAGGATCGCCCAGTCGCCGTCGCCCGCGGAGCCGAAGTCGGAGAAGGGAACGACCGCGATGACGACGAGCGCCTGCGAGAGGGCGGTGGCGGGCAGCATCGATGCGGAGCGGCCGTGACGGACGACGATGATCGAACATGCGAACGCCGATGTCATCGCGAGCGGCAGCGCAATCGCCTCCCACCCTGCGGCCAGCGAGTCGCCCGCCATGATCGCGACCCCGGCGACTGCGAACGCGAGCGCCATGCCGGTGCGTGCCCCGACGCGCTCACCGAGCAGCATCCAGCCGAGCAGGGCCGCCATCATCGGCGCGGCGGCCTGCATGAAGACGACGTTCGCGACCGTCGTGTGACCCAGTGCGAGCATGAACGTGGACGACGCGACCGCCACCAGTGCCGCGTAGAGGAGGTCGAGCCGTCCCATCGAGCGGAACGCCCGCCACGTTCCCCGACGCTCCATGACCGCCACGAGCGCGACAAGGGCGAGACACGCGAACAGCGCTCGCCCCGCAACTTGGGTCGCGCCGGTCGCCTGCAGCCCCCGCTGCCCGAGACCCGCGGTCGACCAGACGACCGCTGCCGCGACGATCGCGAGCCGCCCCCAGACAACGCGCGACCCCGGTCCCGCGATCCCGGTCATGCGCTCCCCACATCGTCAGTCAACCATGCGGCGGCACAGAAGGCCGCAGGGCTGGTTGGTAGAGTCGCCTGCGGTGCATCAGGTTCTCGTGTTGAACGCGAGTTTCGAGCCATTGAACGTGTGCTCGGTTCGCCGTGCGCACGTGCTGGTCGGCAAGGGGCGCGCGGAGGTTCTCGAGCGGCTCGATGCGCCGCTCCGCTCCTCGACCGCGACCTTCGTACGGCCGCACGTGATCCGGCTCACCCAATACGTACGGGTCCCACCTGCCGTGAAGCGCCGGATCTCACGACGCGCGCTTTTTGCGCGGGACGGGTGGCGCTGCGTCTACTGCGGAACGGCGGGTGGGCGGCTGACGCTCGACCACGTCGTCCCGCGCTCGCGCGGCGGTGCCTCTATCTGGGAGAACGTCGTCACGGCCTGCGCGCCGTGCAACCTCCACAAGGGCGACCGTACCCTCGAGGAGCTCCGTCTCTCGCTCCCGCGCACACCGCGCGCGCCTGCTCCGGTGCTGTTCATCCGGCTCTCGCTTCCACGCGTCCCCGACTCCTGGCGCCCGTATCTGCCGAAGGACGCTTCGGAGCCGGTCGCGGTCGCCGCCTAACCTCGCCCGCCCTTCAGGCCGCGACGGTTTCCGAGCCCTCGTCGTCGAGATCGGCGCGATACGAACCGAACACCCGGAGCCGCGCCGTCTCCGCCGTCATCTCGGCGATCGCCGCCGCGACGTTCTCGTCGAGCGGGTGCCCCCCGAGCACGCAGTCGAAGCGGTAGTCGAACGGCCGCTGCGGGATCGGCCTCGAGACGAGTTGCACCATGTCGATCGCGCGGCGGGCGAGCGGTTCGATCGCGCCGTGCAGCGCACCGGGCTGGTGGTGGGTCTCGAACGTGAGCGCGGTGCGCCATGCCCCGTGTCGACGGTCGAGCCGCGTGTATGGCGCAAGCGCCGCGAACCGCGTGAAGGCCCGGTGATCACCGATGTCGTCGGCGAGGACGACGAGTGAGTGGAGGCGCGCTGCACGCGCGCCTGCGATCGCGACGACCGCGGGGTCCCCGAGCTCCGCCACCGCTGCCGCTGCGTCGCCCGTCGTCGCGGCGACGACCGCAGTCGCCCACGGCATCGACGCGAGCAGGTTGCGGCACTGGTCGAGCGCCATCGGGTGCGACCGGATCTCGCGCACCTCCGCGAGATCGATCGACCGCGGCCCGACGAGACAGTGCTGGATCGGCAGGATCGCCTCCGCCACGATCGAGAGTGGCGAGTCGTAGAGGAGGTCGTGCGTCTCGTTGACGGGGCCGACAAGCGAACTCTCGATCGGGAGCACGCCATAGACGCAGGCGCGCGATGCGACCGCCTCGATCACATCTGAGAACGTTGGCTGCGGCACGAGCCGTGCTGCGGGGAACAGCCGATCGCACGCGGCTGCGCTGTGGGCGCCCTCGCGCCCCGGATAGGCGACCGTGTTGTCGTTCGGTGTCACGCCGCCGCGAGCGCGCGGAGCACCGCGTCGCCCATCTCCCGCGTCGTCGCGGTGCCCCCGAGATCGGCGGTTGGCGCGGTGGCAAGCGCGGCGTCCACCGCCCGGTCGAGCGCCCGCGCCTCGTCGACCCGACCGAGACCATGGTCGAGGAGCAGTGCGGTCGAGCGCAGCATCGCTGCCGGGTTCGCGATCCCACGCCCCGCGATCTGCGGCGCGGAGCCGTGCACCGGCTCGAAGATCCCGGGGCCGCCGTTTCCGAGCGAGGCCGAAGCGGCGAGCCCGAGCCCACCGGTGACAGCCGCAGCGATGTCGCTGAGAATGTCCCCGAAAGTGTTCTCGGTCACGACGACATCGATCGTCTCTGGGGACGTCACGATCGTCATCGCGAACGAGTCGACCAGAGCGTGGTCGAGAGGGACGTCCGGGTACTCCGCCTCGCCGAGCCCAACGACGACGTCGCGCCACAGGCGCGAGGTGTGCATCACGTTGACCTTGTCGACCGAGGTGAGCCTGCCGCCCCGCGCTCTGGCGCTCTCGAACCCGATCCGCGCGATCCGCTCGATCTCGGGGCGCGAGTACTCGCACGTGTCGAACCAGACACCGTCGTCGCGGACACCCTTCGCCCCGAAGTAGAGACCCCCGACGAGCTCACGCACGATCAACATGTCGATCCCGTCGGCGCGGGCAGGGCGAAGGTTCGCGTAGACGTCGAGCGCCTTCCGGAGACCGAGGAGCCCCTGCTCGGGCCGCACCGGCTTACCCTCGAGCTCCGGCAGACCGACTGCGGCGAGGAGCACCGCGTCTGCCTCGCGGCAGGCGGCGAGCGTCTCTTCGGGGAGCGGGGTGCCCTGCGCGAGGATCGCGTTGCCGCCGAACGGATGGGAGTCGTGGGCGATTCCGAGGGCATCGAGCACGCGGGTGGCCTCGGCTGCGACCTCGGGGCCGATTCCATCCCCGGGGAGGACGGCGATCCGCGTCATGCTGCGTCCCGCGCGGTTTCGAAGGCGGCGATCGCATCCACGTGCTGGAGGGTGAGCCCGATGTCGTCGAGCCCTTCGAGCAGCCGGTGCCGTGTCGCCCCGTCGATCGTGAACGGGATCTCACGCCCGTCGTGCGCGACGACGACCTGGCGCTCGAGATCGACCGTGAGCTCGGAGCCGCGGTCGAGATCCACGCCCTCCATCAGCTGTTCCACCTCGTGGTCGGGGAGTTGGACGACGAGCATCCCGTTCATCCCCGCATTCGTCCGGAAGATGTCCCCGAACGACGGTGCGATCACGACCTCAAACCCGTAGTCGCGGAGCGCCCATGCGGCGTGCTCCCGTGACGACCCGCACCCGAAGTTGCGGCCTGCGAGCAGGATCTGCGCTCCGGCGAACTCGGCCCGGTTCAGCTCGAACCCGTCACGCGGTGAGCCGTCCTCCTCGTACCGCCAGTCATTGAAGAGGAATGCGCCGTATCCGGATCGCTCGATCCGCTTCAGGAACTGCTTCGGGACGATCTGGTCGGTGTCCACGTCCGGACGGTCGAGCACACAGACGCGCCCGGTGAGCGAGCGGAACGCCTTCATCCGACGAGCTCCCGCACATCCACGAACCGACCCGCGATCGCGGCCGCAGCCGCCATCTCGGGCGACACGAGGTGCGTACGCCCACCACGCCCCTGGCGGCCTTCGAAGTTTCGGTTCGAGGTGGATGCGCACCGTTCACCGGGGCCGAGAACGTCGGGGTTCATTCCGAGACACATCGAGCAGCCCGCGCGGCGCCACTCGAACCCCGCGTCCGTGAACACGGTGTGGAGCCCCTCCTGCTCCGCCTGCACGCGCACCTTCGCGGAGCCGGGAACAACGAGCGCGCGCACCCCGGTGGCGACCCGCCGTCCCTCGACGATCGATGCGGCAGCGCGCAGATCCTCGATCCTGGAGTTCGTGCACGAGCCGAGAAACACGCGGTCCACCCGGATCTCCGTGATCGGCGTCCCTGCCCGAAGCCCCATGTAGTCAAGGGCGCGCTGGGCAGCGAGCCGGTCGTCCGGGTCGTCGTAGGCGGCCGGATCGGGCACGGTGCCCGAGACGGGCACGACCATCCCCGGATTCGTCCCCCACGTCACCTGTGGCTCGAGTGAGGGGACGTCGATCACGTGGTGGGCATCGAAGCTCGCGCCGTCGTCCGTGCGCAGAAGGCGCCAGCGGGCGACCGCGGCGTCCCAGTCGGCGCCCTGCGGGGAGCGCGGCCGTCCGTCGAGATACGCGAACGTTGTGTCGTCCGGTGCGATCATCCCGGCCCTGGCGCCCCACTCGATGGACATGTTGCAGACGGTCATCCTTCCGTCCATCGAGAGCGCTCGGATCGCCTCGCCCGCGTACTCGACGACGTGCCCGACGCCACCCGCCGTCCCGAGCTTGCCGATCGTCCCGAGGATCATGTCCTTCGCGGTGACGCCGACCGGCCGCTGACCGCGGTACTCAACGAGCATCGTCCGCGGCTTTCGCTGCGGGAGCGTCTGGGTGGCGAGTACGTGTTCGACCTCGGAGGTCCCGATCCCGAACGCGAGCGCGCCGAATGCACCGTGAGTGGCGGTGTGCGAGTCGCCGCAGACGATCGTGGCGCCCGGCTGCGTGAGTCCGAGCTCGGGGCCGATCACGTGGACGATCCCCTCGCTCCCGGAGCCGGTCGCGTGGAGCTCGACCCCGAACTCCGCACAGTTCGCGCTGAGCGCATCGAGTTGGGCGCGTGCGAGCTCGTCGGTCACGGGTCCGTCCGTCGTCGGGACGTTGTGATCCATCGTCGCGACCGTCCGCTCCGGTCGGCGCACACGCCTCCCGGCGAGACGCAGCCCCTCGAACGCCTGGGCCGAGGTCACCTCGTGCACCAGGTGGAGATCGATGTAGACGAGTGTCGGCTCGTCCGCGGCGTCGCGAACGACGTGCGCGTCCCACACCTTCTCGAACAACGTCCGCGCCATCACGCCATCGTACGGATCCGCGGGAGCGGACCCGTCCTCAACCGGCGGCTCGGATGCGGCGGGCACGCTGCCACGCGTGGCGGGAGGCGACAACGGCGATTCCGAGCGCAAGCCCCCAGAACGCCGAGCCGACCGACCAGATCGTGACCCCAGAGGCGGTGACGAGGAAGACGAGCAGCGCGGACTCACGGGTGGCCTCATCCCGTACGGCTCCGGCAAGACCGTTCGCGATCGTCCCGAGGAGCGCGAGACCCGCGATCGCCACCACGAGCTCGCGCGGGAAGGCTGCGAAGGACCCGGCGATCGCCGCGCCGAACAGTCCTGCGACCACGTAGAGCGTTCCCGCTGAGACCGATGCTGCCCAGCGGCGCGCAGGATCAGTGTCAGCCTCCCGGCCGGCGGTGATTGCGGCGGTGATCGCCGCGAGGTTGAACGCGAACGCACCGAACGGCGCGAGCGCGACGGTCGTCACGCCGGTCACCGTGACGAGCGGCGAGATCGGGGGGTGGTAGCCGTTCGCGCGCAGCACGGCGACACCCGGAATGTTCTGCGACGCCATCGTGACGACGAACAGCGGGATCGCGACCCCGACGAGCCCCGCAACCGAGAGATGCGGCGAGACCCACTCGGGCCGCGTCAGCCCGGACGGGAGATCGATCTGTCCGAGCATCCCCTGCTGGGACGCGACGACGAGGCCCGTCACGAGCGTCACCACCACCGCGTACCGGGGAAGCGCCAGCCGCGCGATCAGATAGACCGCGAGCATCGCGCCGACCAGCACGGGCTCGGTGCCGAGTGCCACGAACGCATCGAGACCGAATCGGACGAGCACACCCGCGAGCAGCGCGGAGGCGAGCGCGACCGGGATCCGGTCGAAGAGCCGTGCGAACACGCCGGTCAGTCCCGCGACAAGGATCAGTACCCCGGTCACGACGAAGGCGCCGATCGTCTCGTTGAGCGGGAGCCCGGCGACACTCGTGATCAGGAGCGCGGCCCCCGGCGTCGACCACGCTGTCAGGATCGGCATCCGGTACCGGAGCGAGAGCCCGATCGTGGTCACGCCCATCCCGATCCCGAGCGCCCACATCCATGACGCCGCCTGCGCGGGAGTGGCACCCGCGGAACGTGCGGCCTCGAACACGATCACCGCGGAACTCGAGTAGCCGACGAGCACGGCGACGAACCCTGCCGTGACGGTCGAGGGCCCGAACGCGCGCAGGCTCACGGTGACAGGCTAGTGCGTCGGTTGGCACACGCGGTCACACATCTGGTTCGCGCGTGGAACAGACACGGCACAGCGTTCGCGGCGATACTTCCTCTCCCCTGGGCGGGAGGGGGTTAGGGATGGAAGCGGCGACAGAGGCTCAGCACGTGGGTCCCCCGACAGCGATCGAGCCCGAAGCGGAGATCAGACGGCGGATTCGACCGCGAGCACGCGATCGAGAAACGCCTCCGCGTCCGCCGCGATGTGCACGGGCGCGAACGTGTGCGCCACCGCACCCGGGGTCTTCAACCCATCACCCGTGACAAGCAACACGACCCGGTCGCTTCGACCGACCTCGCCTGCTGCGATCGCCGCGCGCAACGCCCCGAGCGTCACCCCGGTTGCGGTCTCGCCGAACACCCCGGTGGTGCGTGCAAGAAGCGCCATGTTCTCGCCGATCTCGTCCTCGGCCACCGCGTAGATCGCTCCGCCCGTCGCGCGCGCGGTCGCGACTGCGTAGTCGCCGTCCGCGGGGCTTCCGATCGCGAGCGATTTCGCGATCGAGTTGGGCCGGACCGGCTGCACCGGTTTCCCGGTCTCGAACGCCGTCGCGACGGGCTGACAGCCCGCAGCCTGACCGCCGATCTGGCGCGGTGCCGGACCGTCGAGCAGACCGAGCGTCCGGAGGTCGCCGAACCCCTGCCCAACCTTGTGGAACAGCGCACCCGATGCGATCGGGATTGCGACGACATCCGGGGCGCGCCAGCCAAGCTGTTCCGCGAGCTCGTAAGCGAGCGTTTTCGATCCCTCCGCGTAGTACGAGCGAAGGTTGACGTTCACGAACCCCCACGGCAACTCGAACGAGAGCTCGACCGAGAGGCGGGAGCAGTGGTCGTAGTGCCCGTCGACCGCATAGAGCGTCGCACCGTACGCCGCCGCCGACTGGAGCTTCTCGGGCTCGAGGTCTGCGGGGACGAACACTGCTGCATCGAGCCCCTCCGCGGCAGCGCGCGCTGCGACCGCGCCCGCGAGATTTCCAGTCGAGGAGCACGAGAGTGTCCGGAGCCCGAGCTCCTGCGCCTTTCTCGCGGCGACCGCCACGACGCGATCCTTGAACGAATGCGTCGGGTTCGCCGTGTCGAGCTTCAGCCAGAGCTCCGCGACCCCGAGCTCCTCAGCGAGCCGCGGAGCGGGCTGGAGCGGTGTCCAGCCAGGAGCAAGCCGCGCGATCTCGGGCGCGTCGACCGGGAGGAGGTCGGCGTACCGCCAGATCGATTGCGGCCCGGCCGCGAGGCTCTCGCGGGTGACTGTCGCCCGCAACCGGTCCCAGTCGTAGACCGGATCGAGTGGGCCAAAGCATCGGCTGCATGAACCCGTCGCGACGAGCTCGTGCTCGGTTGCACAGACCCGACAGGTGAGTGAAAGCGCTGACACGGGACCTTCCCCTTTCGTTCGCTCAACATCCTTCCGGGTTTGGCACCGCGCTGATCGGTCAGCCGGTTGCCGAGGCGTCACAGGGCCGGTCCCTCAGCCTCTCTTGATGTGGAGCGGAACGAGTTCCGCGTCCGTCGACAACCTTACACCATCCGGCTACTCGTAGGCGGACACCGTCACGGCGCCGTCCGACGCGGAGGCGACGAGCGTCGCGTACGTCGCAAGCACCCCTCGGCGATGCCGTGGCTCGGGCGCCCGCCAATCCGCGAGTCGGGCCGCGATCTCGTCGTCGGTCAGTTCCACGTCGAGACACGCTCTCCCGACATCGACAGTGACGATGTCGCCCTCGCGCAACGCCGCGATCGGGCCGCCCTTCGACGCTTCCGGCGAGACGTGGCCGACCATGAACCCGTGGGTCGCTCCCGAGAAGCGGCCGTCGGTGACGAGCGCAACCGAATCGGACAGCCCCTCCCCGACGATCGCCGCGGTGACATGGAGCATTTCGCGCATCCCTGGACCGCCGTGCGGCCCCTCGTACCGGATCACGACGACGTCCCCGGCGCGGATTGCGCCCGCCTTGACCGCCGCGAATGTCTCCTCCTCCGAATCGAACACCCGCGCGGGGCCACTGTGGACGGTGCGGTCGTGCCCCGCGAGCTTCACAGCGCAGCCCCCGGGTGCGAGGTTGCCATAGAGGACGGCGACGCCACCTCGTGTCTTCAGCGGCGCGGAGATCGGAACGACGACCGTCTGTCCCGGTGTCTCGACGACAGCGTCAGCGATCTCGCCCAGGGTGCGGCCATCCACGCACTCCGCCTGCGTGTGGAGGTGACCGCCCGCTCGGAGTTCGCGCGCGACGAGACCGACGCCTCCGGCGCGATACATGTCATTCGCATGCCATCGGCCCCAGGGCTTCATGTCAGCCACGATCGGGGTTCGCGCCGAGATCCGCTCGAAATCGTCGATCGTGAAGGGGATCCCGAAGTCGCGCGCCATCGCGACGAGGTGCAGCACCGCGTTCGTCGAACCACCCGTCGCCGCGACCGATGCGACCGCGTTCTCGAACGACTCCTTTGTAACGAACGATCGCGGCGTGCGGTTCTCGCGGACGAGCTGGACGGCGAGCCGCCCGATCTCGTATGCCGCGCGCTCCTTGTCCGGGTGCATCGCGGGGATCCCGTTCGCCCCGATCGGCGAGAGACCGAGGAAGTCGAGGATCGTGGACATCGTGTTTGCCGTGAACTGCCCGCCGCACGCGCCTGCGCCCGGGCACGCGACCGACTCGAGCTCGTGGAGATCCGCAGCCGTGATCTTCCCCGCAGCGTGCGCACCGATCCCCTCATAGACGTCACCGACCGAGACATCGCGCCCGCGATAGAGCCCCGGGGCGATCGAGCCCGTGTAGAAGACCACGGACGGGATGTCCAGGCGGCCGACCGCCATCGCTGCACCTGGGTTCGTCTTGTCGCAGGCGACGAGACACACGAGCCCGTCGAACAGGTGGCCCCGCGTGACAAGTTCGATCGAGTCGGCGATCACCTCGCGCGAGACGAGCGAGGCACGCATCCCCGACGTACCCATCGAGACGCCGTCGGAGACCGCGATCGTGTTGAACTCCATCGGGGTGCCACCCGCGTCCCGCACGCCGCGCTTCACATGGACGGCGAGGTCGCGCTGGTTGAGGTTGCACGGCATCGTCTCGATCCACGTCGTCCCGACACCCACGATCGGCTTCGCCAGATCCTCGTCGGTGAACCCCGTCCCCTTCAGCATCGATCGCGCGCCAGCGCGATCGGGCCCGTCGGTGAGCGCCGCGCTCATGCGCTTCGCAGGATCGGACGGGGTGTCGTAGGGCGTGGTCACAGGGTGCTCCTCTCGATGGGGTGGTGCTCGTGTCGACACCATTCGCTGAACGAACCGGGGTACATCCTTGCGTCTTCGCGACCCGCGAGGACGAGCTTCTGCACGACCACACACGCGGTGACGCCGCTCCCGCAGTACGCGGCGACCTCGGTCGCGTCGACGACTCCCGTCGGAAGGGGGTCGGTGAAGAACGCGTTCCACGCCCCAGGGATCCGTCCGGCAACGGGATCCAGTGGCTCCGTCATGCCGCTCCACCGCTCGGGCGCGCGCGCGTCGAGCAGCGTGAGCGTAGGGTCGCCGAGTCGCGCGAGGATCTCGTCGGCGGAGATCACGTCATCCGTCCGCACCCGCGCGTGAAACCGAGCCGCAACCGGCGATACGAGCCCCACCTCGAGCGGCCCGTGGTAGGACCGCAGGTCGAGCGTCCCGCACGCGTCGTGCCCGAGGTGGCGGAGGAGCCACCAGAGGCGCGCCGCCCAGCCCGTGCCGTCATCGAGTGCGATGACGAACGCCGTCTCGTCGATTCCGACGGTGCCGAACGTCTCGGCGAGGCGCTCCGGCGCGGGAAGTGGATGCCGTCCGCCGCGCGCGGGATCGGACGACGGGTCGGAGAGGTCGTGTTCGGGATCGAGATGGATCGCCCCGGGGACGTGTCCCGCGCGATAGGCCTCGCCGGGGCGACAGTCGGCGAGGACGGCCCTCACAGCGCGCCGCGCGGGCTAACGCGAAGAACGAGCACGTCGTGAGCAGCGAAGCGCTCGCGCAACTCCCCCGCGCAGTGATCGGCATCCCGCGCCCAGACGATCACGGTCGGGCCCGAGCCAGAGAGCGTCGCCCCTGCCGCCCCCGCGGGAAGCGAGGCGCGCACCGCCTCGAGCACCGCAGAGGGCCGGTACGGCTCGTGCAGATGGTCTCCGAGCGCGCGGGCGAAGAGCTCAGCGTCACCCCCGGCGATCGCCGCGCCCAACATCGTGGCGCGCGCAACCGTCTCGGCCGCGTCGCGGTGGGGGACGGTCGCGGGAAGCGAGCGGCGCGATGCCTCCGTTGAGGTGCGCTCACGAGGCACAACCGCGACCGGGACGAACGGGAGCGTGTCGGCGACACGCGTCGCCACGCCATCGAATGCGAGAGTGACGCCGCCGAGCAGCGCAGCCGCAAGATTGTCAGCGTGACTCTCCAGTTCGAGCCCTGCTGCGAGCAGCGTGTTCACGTCACCCTCGGGGGCGGCCGCCGCCAGCCCGAGCGCGATCGCCGCAGCTGACGATCCGAGCCCGCGCTCGAGTGGAATCCGGTTCGTGAACCGGAACCGCTTCCCCGCGGGGTCGGCAAGCAGCGCGTACGCGCGGATCGTGAGGTTCGTAGCGTCGCAGGGAAGCTCGTTCACGCCCTCGCCGACGATCTCGACCCCGTCGCCCTCCGTCACCTCGACCTCGTTCCAGAGCGTGAGCGCGACGCCCGCGGAGTCGAATCCGGGCCCGAGGTTCGCGGAGGTAGCGGGGGCTCTGACGATCATGGGTGGCGGCGCCCCGCCGCCGCCTCGGCCGCAGCCGCGATCGCATCGGGATCCGGATCGACCGCGATCGCCCGCGGTGCGTCGCCGGCAGCGGTCTCGACATCCTTCAACCCGTGCCCGGTGATCGTGACCACGACCCGGTCCCCGCTGACCACGCCGCGGCGCAGCGCGGCGATCCCGGCGGCGGACGACGGTTCGCAGAACAGCCCTTCGAGCGACGCGAGAAGACGCCATGCGCCGAGAATTTCGTCGTCGCTCACCGTGACGACGTGCGCCCCCGAGGCCGCTACCGCCTCGGCGTGCGCCGGCTCGCCGATCCGAATCGCCGAGGCGACGGTGTGCCGCCGGTCGGCTGCCTCGACCGAGTAGAGAGGCGCCACGAGGCCGCCCTCGCGTAGCGCCTGAGCGTAGGCAGACGTGTTGCCTCCACCCCCGTAGGGGATCACGAACGCATCCGGGACGCCACCGAACTCCTCGACGATCTCGAACACTGCGGTCTTCTGCCCCTCGCGCCGGTACGGGTTGAGCGAGTTGACAAGCGCGTGCGTCCCACGGCGACCAAGTTCGCGCGCCGCCGCCAGCACCTCGTCGAAGTCTCCGCGCACCTCGAGCACGGTCGCGCCGAGCATCCGTGCCTGCACGAGCTTCGCTCCGGCGACTGCACCCGACGGGATCAGGACAACCGCGGGCAGCCCCGCACGCGCCGCGTAGGCAGCTGCGGACGCGGCGGTGTTTCCGGTCGAGGCACAGATCACCGCGGTGGCGCCCTCCTCGACAGCCTTCGAGACCGCGACGGTCATGCCCCGGTCCTTGTACGACCCAGTCGGGTTCGAGGCCTCCCACTTCAGCCGGAGCTCACGCAGACCGAGCGCCGCAGCAAGTCTCGGTGCGGCGAGCAGCGGGGTCGATCCTTCGCCGAGGGAGACGATCGGGGTCGACGGGCCGACCGGGAGCCGGTCGCGATAGCGGTCGATGAGGGACAGCGTCATCTCAAGCCCAGCCGAGCTCCTCGACCCCTCGGTCAGAGATGACCGGGAGCGCCGTCGCCTCGCCGCGCGACTCAGGGAGCGCGCGGATCGCCTCGAGTGCGGCGGTGACACTTCCTGCTGGCGCCTCGTGCGTGACGACGTGGAGCACCGCACAACCCTCGCCCGGCTGCTGCACGAGCCGCGCGACCGACACCTGCTGCCGGGCAAGCTCCTGCGCGATCTGCGCGAGCACGCCTGCTCGGTCCTCGACCTCCAGCCGCAGATACCAGTTGGCGCCGAGCTCACCGGGAGCCATCCGTGGGAGCGAGCGCCAGACCGGGTCGTTCTGGAGAAACCCGGTGCCGCTCGTTCCCACCACCGACACCATGTCCGCGACGACCGCGGATGCCGTCTCGCTGCCACCCGCACCCGGTCCCTCGAGCGTGATCTCGCGGATCGCGTCGCCCTGGAGCATCACGGCATTGAACGCGCCCTCCACGGCGGCGAGCGGGTGATGCGTATCGACAAGGGCGGGGCCGACGCGGACATCGACCCTCCCGTCCACAAGAGTGGCACGACCGAGGAGCTTCACCCGCATCTCGAGCGCACGGGCCGCGACGATCTGTGCCGGCGTCACACGCTCGATCCCCTCCGTCTCGACCCATTCGATCGGGATCCGCGTGCCGAACGCAATCGTTGCGAGGATCGCGGTCTTCGCGGCGGCGTCGATCCCGGCGACATCGTCGGTCGGGTCGGCTTCGGCGTACCCGAGCCGTTGCGCCTCGGCGAGCGCCGCTGCGTAGTCGAGCCCCTCCTCCATCCGGGAGAGCATGAAGTTCGTCGTTCCGTTGACGATCCCGAGGACCCGGTGGACGTTCGTCGCGACGAGCGACTCCCGCAGCACCTTGATCACCGGGATCGCGGCGCAGACGGACGCCTCGAAGCGGAGCTGGACGCCCTGCTGCGACGCAGCCGCGAACAGCTCCGCGCCACGACGGGCGACGAGCTGCTTGTTTGCGGTCACGACGGAGCGGCCGGAACGCAGGAGCTCGAGCACGAGCGTCCCAGCAGGCTCCAGACCGCCCATCACCTCCGCAACCACTCGGATCGACGGGTCGTTGAGGATGTCGGCAGGGTCGGTAGTCAGGACCCCCGGCGGCGGGTCGAACCCGCGGGCCTTACCCCCGTCACGGACGAGCGCCCGCACCACCCGAAGACGGTGCCCGGTCGCGCGCTCGATCTCGTCGCCCTGCTCCTCCAACAGCCGGTGGACGGCCGCGCCGACCGTGCCGTAGCCCAACAGTGCTACCGGTACATCAACGGATGCCAACTACGCCCCTTCGCGGTGCATCAGCGCGCGCAGCTCCTTGCCCACCGTTTCGATCGACGTGCCCTGCGCAGCCGCCCGCAGGCTGCTGAGCTCCGCCTCGCCGTTCGCCATATCCCCGATCCACCGATCGGCCCACGCGCCTGTCTGGATGTCCGACAGGACCCCCTTCATCGACGCGCGGACGCGGTCGTCGATCACACGAGGGCCGCTCGTGTAGTCGCCGAACTCGGCGGTGTCCGAGATCACCTGGCGCATCTTCGTCAGCCCGCCCGCCCAGATCAGATCGACGATCAACTTCATCTCGTGGAGGCACTCGTAGTACGCCACCTCAGGCTGGTATCCCGCCTCGACAAGCGTCTCGAATCCCGCTCGGATGAGCGCAGCCGTGCCACCGCAGAGGACGGCCTGCTCACCGAACAGATCCGTCTCGGTCTCCTCGCGGAACGTGGTCTCGAGGATTCCCGCGCGGCCCGCCCCGATCCCGGTTGCGTACGCCAGCGCGAGATCGCGGGCACGGCCGGTCGCATCCTGCTCGATCGCGATCAGCGCAGGGGTGCCGTACCCCTCGGTGAAGAGCGATCGCACGACATCCCCGGGCCCCTTCGGCGCAACCATGATCACGTCGTGCCCCGCGGCAGGCGCGATCCGCCCGTACAGCACGTTGAACCCGTGAGCGAAGAGGACGGCTGCGTCCGGCGCGAGCGCGGGAGCCACCTCCTCCTCGAACACGGTCGGGGCAACCTGGTCGGGGACGAGGATCGCGACGAGCTGCGCTCCCCGGGTCGCCTCCGCGGCCGTCCCGACCGTGAGGCCCGCCGCCTCCGCCTTGCCACGTGACGCGCTCCCCTCACGCAGCCCGACATGGACCTGGACGCCGGAATCGCGCAGATTCAGCGCGTGTGCATGGCCCTGAGCGCCATAGCCGATGATCGCGACCTTTCCGTCGAGCAGGGAAAGGTCGCCTTCGCGGAGGATCGTCGCCATGAGATACATCGTCCTTTCAGCCGGGGGCGGCGTCGCCGCCCGTTCGTCGTTCGCCGCTCGCCAGAGACGGCGACGTTAGTTGATCGCCGCGAGTCGCCGTCCCTGCTTGCGCGCGGATGCGCGCTCGAGGCCGACGCGACCCGTGCGCAGCAGCTCCAGCACCCCGAACGGCCTGCAGAGCTCGTGGAACGAGTCGAGCTGTTCGGCCGCTCCGGTCAACTCGAGCACGACCGCTTCGGCACCGACGTCAAGCACGCGGGCGCCCAACGCCTCTGCGGTTGCGATCAACTCGGCTCGCCTCTCCGGGCCTGCAGCGACCTTCACGAGCATCAGCTCTCGCTCGATCGCCTCGCCGGCGACGAGCTCCGTCACCCTGAGCACGTTTACGAGCTTGTGGATCTGCTTCTCGATCTGCTCGAGCGTGTGTTGCGCGCAGTCCACGCGCATCGTGACGCAGGAGACGCCCGGCCGCTCGGTGGGGCCGACCGCAAGTGAGTCGATGTTGAACCCGCGGCGCGCAAACATCGTCGTGATCCGCGTCAGCGCACCGGGCCTGTCCTCCAGCGTGACCGAGATGGTGTGTTTCACGAGGTCACCTCCCGCGTGTCCGCCCACTCGATGAGCTCGAGTGCGGCCGCGCCCGCTGGGATCATCGGGAAGACCTGCTCGGACGGCTCGACGCGGACATCCACGACCGCGGTACGTCCGCAACGGAGCGCCTCCATGAGCGCCGGCCGCAGCTCGTCCTCTTCGTTCACCGTGATCCCAAGCGCCCCGTACGCCTCCGCGAGCCGCGCGTAGTCGGGCACTGCGTGGGTCAGGTGCACATGTGAGCGGCGCCCGTCGAAGAACATGTCCTGCCACTGGGTGACCATTCCCAGATAGCCGTTGTTGATCAGGACGACGATGATCGGGAGATCCTCAAGCACCGCGGTGACGAGTTCCTGCGCGGTCATCTGGAAGCAGCCGTCGCCGTCGACGCAGACGACCGTCGCCTCCGGGCGCGCAGCCTTTGCACCCACGGCTGCGGGGATCCCGAAGCCCATCGTCCCGAGCCCCCCCGACGAGATGAAGTTCCGGGGCCGCTCAGTGAGCACGTACTGCATGGCCCACATCTGGTGCTGGCCGACACCGGTCGTGACGATCACGTCGTCACCTGCGATCAGCTCCTGGAGCTGTTCCATCACCCACTGCGGCTTGAGGAAGTCGGTCTTCGCTCCGTAGCGGAGTGGGAACTCGTCGCGCCACGAGCGGATCCGCTCGAGCCACTCGGAGGGCGGCGGGGCGCCGTCCGCCCGGAGCCGCGCGACTTCCCGCGACAGCTCGGCGAGCGCCTTGCGGAGCGGGCCGACCACTGGGATCTCCGCGTCGCGCAGCTTCGAGATCTCGGCCGCGTCGATGTCGAGGTGCACCACTGTCGCACCGGGCGCGAACGCCGAGAGTTTGCCGGTGACCCGGTCGTCGAAGCGCGCGCCGACCGCGACGAGCACGTCGCACGTGTTCATCGCCAGGTTCGACCACTTCGGGCCGTGCATCCCGGGCCAGCCGAAGTGGAGCGGGTGCGTTTCCGGGAAGGCGCCCTTCCCCATCAGCGTCGTGATCACCGGCAGCTGCCCTCGTTCCGCGAAGTCGAGTAGCTCGGCGATCGCATCGGCGTTGAGCACACCGCCACCGACGTAGAGCACCGGCTTCTCGGCTCGCGCGATCGCTGCAGCCGCCTGACGGATCTGGAGCGCGTGCACCTTTGTTGGCGGCCGCCAGCCGGGCAGCTCGACGCGGTCGGGGTAGGAGAACTCGAACTCGGCCTCCTGCAGGTCGCGCGGAATATCCACCAGCACCGGCCCGCACCGGCCGGTGCGGGCGACATGGAACGCCTGCTTCATCACCTGCGGGATCTCGCGCACGTCCTGGATGAGCCATGAGTGCTTGACGATCGGGAGCGTGATCCCGGTGATGTCACATTCCTGGAATGCGTCGGTGCCGATCAGGTGCGTCCTCACCTGGCCCGTGATGCAGACGAGAGGGGTCGAGTCCATCCAGGCGTCGGCGATCGGTGTGACGAGGTTCGTGGCGCCGGGACCCGAAGTCGCGATCGCGACGCCGACCTTGCCCGTCGCACGCGCATATCCCTGCGCCATGTGGCCAGCGCCCTGCTCGTGGCGGGCGAGGACGTGCCGCACCGTCGTCCCTCGAGCCATCGCGTCGTAGGCCGGCATGATCGCGCCGCCCGGGATCCCGAACATCACCTCGACCCCCTCCGCCTCGAGGCAGCGCAGGATCGCGTCCGCTCCTCTCATCCTCATCCGGTCACCCCCATCGAGAACTCCGTGTCCCGTCGGGCGCTCGGCAGCAACCCGAGCACCGTGTCCACCAGATCGCGTGTCGTCGAGACCACGGCATCACGTCCTCCGCAAGTGTGCTGCGCCTGCGCGAGACTCTCTTCGAGCGCACTGGCCGCACCCCTGCGTCCGAGATCGTCGGCGAGGAGCACTGCGGTCGCGAGCAGCGTGTCGCTCCGATCGACAACGCACTGTCCGGCGTGCGCCGACCCTATTCCGGTGGGGCGTTCGATGGTCGTCATTGGGGGCATCGAGCCTGTGGCTCCTCGGTGCGTCAAAGCACCTGGGTGGTGGGGAATCGGTCGGTGTCTGCGCCGTGCGTCCGGCGCGTGAGCGACGCGATCCCCTTAGCGGGGGATCGGAATCGTCTGCCCGATGCCGCCGACCGCAGGGACCGCGTGACGCGGAACGTGCAGGCATACCGATACGAGGCGGCTGACCATCGGGACGCGAAGGGTGCCTGAAACTGGCGCACCCGTCAAACCCACAGCGTTTCCCGGTGACCACGGACCGAGCCGATTTGCGGCGAAGACCAACCGTGGCTACCATCGACCGTCGATGAGTCTGGCTGCGGTGAGCGCTCGGGCGAAAGCCCCCTCGACGGTCGCATTCGCGATCGCCGCGCCGCGCGCGCGCTAGCCGGCTCTCCCCCGCACAGGCCGGGCTAGCAATCGAATCCACCGGGCGGGATGCACTCTCGCCTCCTCGGCGTCCCCGCCCGACCATCCATCGGAAGGCACGAGCACCGTGACAGCCCCGCTCCACGACACGACAATCGAACGTGACGCGTGTGGCATCGGCCTCGTCGCCGACGCACATGGTCGTGCCTCGCGCGACCTGCTGGATCGCGCGCTGGCCGGGCTCGCTGCCGTGTCGCATCGCGGGGCGTGGGCCGCAGACGGCGTCACCGGTGATGGAGCAGGGGTGCTGTTCCCGCTCTCGTCCGCGCTCACCGGAATCGAGGGCGCGGGGGTAGCGATGTGCTTCCTGCGCGAGCCCTGGCTCCGCAACGTGGTCGAAGAGGCCTGCCGCGCAGAGGGTCTCGACCCGGTCGGCTGGCGCGAGGTTCCGCACAACGTGGCGGCGCTCGGCTCGACCGCGTCGGCGAGCATGCCCCGCATCGCCCAACTCGTGCTCGCCCCGACCGACGCCCCAGACGTGATGGTTCGCGCCCACCGGGCTCGGCGGCGAGCGGAGACGGTCAGCGGCATCTACGTCGCCTCGCTCTCCTTCCGAACGGTCACCTACAAGGCGCTCTGTGCCGCCACGCAGCTCGCGTCCTTCTACCCCGATCTCCTGCTGCCCGACTGGGCGGGGACGTGGGCGATCTTCCATCAGCGGTTCTCGACGAACACGGAGCCGAGCTGGGAGCGGGCGCAGCCGTTCCGCTACTTGTGCCACAACGGCGAGATCAACACGATCGAGGGAAACGTCGCCTGGATGGAGGCGCGGGAGGCGGCACGCGGGGTCGAGGCGGGGCTCGGACCCCCACTCGATCGCTCCGGTTCGGACTCCGCGCTGCTCGACAACGCGCTCGAGACGCTCCTCCAGTCGGGTCTCGATCCGCGCGAGGCGCTCGCGATGCTTGTCCCTCCCGCCTGGCAGAACGACCCCCGCATACCCGAGGCCACGCGGGCGATGCACCACTACCACGGGCTTCTCGTGGAGCCCTGGGACGGACCGGCGGGGCTCGTGTTCACCGACGGCGTCGTCTGCGGCGCTGCGCTCGACCGCAACGGATTGCGGCCGCTCCGAGTCGCTGTCTGCAATGACGGTCTCGTCACCGTCGCCTCCGAGGCGGGTGCCGTGCCCCTCCCGGACGGTGCCACCGTGCGGCGGGCCCGGCTCGGCCCCGGCCAACAGCTCTCGATCGACCCGGTGAACGGGCTGCTGTTCGACGGCGAGCTGAAGCGCGGGCTCGCCCGTCGCAAGCCGTACGCCGACTGGCTCGAGACGACGGTCGTCGAACGGGGCCAGGGCGACCCCGTCGCGGCTCCCGAGGTCGATCTCCTCCCGCGCCACGCGTTGCACGGCTACACCCGTGAGGAGCTCAGCCTGATGCTCCGTCCGATCGCGCAGAGCGGCCATGACCCCGTGTACTCGATGGGCGACGACGCCCCGATCGCACCGCTCGCTGGCCGCGCGCGCCCGCTCGCCTCCTATTTCCGGCAGAAGTTCGCGCAGGTCACGAACCCACCGATCGACCACTACCGCGAGCGGACGGTGATGAGTATCCGGACGTATGTCGGGCCGCGTGGGCCGCTCGACGCGGAGGGCGCGCTCCCGCCGCTCGATGCGCTCCCGTCGTTTCTTCTCACCCCCGCCGGACTCGACGCGCTCGGGGCGGAGAGGATTGATGCAACGTTCGACGAGACCGAGGGCCTCGGGCCCGCGGTCGAGCGCGTCGCCGATGCGTGCGTCGCGGCCGTGCGTGCGGGAGCGACACGCATCTGCGTCACCGACGAGACCGCGGGTGGCACGCGGGCCGCAATCCCGTCGCTTCTCGCCGTTGCCGCCGCGCACGACCGCCTTGTGGAGCAGGGACTGCGCACCGCGTGCGGTCTCGTCGTCTCTTCGGACGAGACCCGCGACACCCATATGACCGCGGCGCTCCTCGGGTTCGGGGCCGATGCGATCTGCCCTCGGCTCGCGCTCGAGACGGTCGCGCGGCTCGCCGCGACCGACAAGGTTGGTGGCGACCGTCCATCCCCGGACGAGGCGCAGCGCCGACTCCTCGCGGCGTTCGAGGACGGAGTGCTGAAGGTGATGTCGAAGCTCGGGATCGCCGACGTCGCGAGCTATCGCGGTGCACGGCTGTTCGACGCGGTCGGGCTCGACCGGCGCCTCTGCCGCCGCTTCTTCGGCAGCGTCGTGTCCGCGCTCGGCGGTGTCGGCCTGCGCACACTCGAACGCGAGGCGCTTGCCCGTCTCGCCGTCTCGGGCGCTGCTCGGCCTGAGCTCGAGAACCCTGGTTTCTACAAGTTCCGTAAGGGCGGCGAGCCACACGCGACCGATCCCGATGTCGTCGAGGCGCTGCAGCAGGCGGTCGGGGCCGCGCACGCGCTCGTCAAGGCGGTGAAGGGCGAGAAGCACGAGCTCTACGAGCGCTTTGCGGCACTCGTGAACGGGCGGACGCCGATCGAGCCACGCGACCTTCTCCGTTTCGTTCCGGCTGGCCCCGCGATCCCACTGGTCGAGGTCGAGCCGGTCGAATCGATCGTACGCCGCTTCTCGGGCGGCGCGATGTCGCACGGCGCGCTGTCGGCTGAGGCGCACGAGACGATCGCGATCGCGCTCAACCGGCTCGGTGGCCGCTCAAACTCCGGTGAGGGTGGCGAGGATCCCTCCCGTTATCGCGACGAGCGCAACTCGAAGATCAAGCAGATCGCGTCCGCACGGTTCGGGGTGACCGCTGAGTACGCGGCGTTCGCCGAGGAGCTCCAGATCAAGGTGGCGCAAGGCTCGAAGCCCGGTGAAGGCGGTCAGATCCCCGCGCACAAGGTGACGAAGGAGATCGCCGGCCTCCGCAACACGCAGCCGGGGGTCTCCCTCATCTCGCCGCCTCCGCACCACGACATCTATTCGATCGAGGATCTCGCGCAGCTCATCTTCGACCTCCGCGAGGTGAATCCGGACGCGGACATCTCGGTCAAGCTTGTCTCATCGAGCGGAGTGGGCGTGATCGCCGCCGGGGTCGCGAAGGCCCATGCAGATGTCGTCCACATCGCCGGAGCCGACGGCGGCACTGGGGCGAGTCCGCTCCCGTCGATCAAACATGCGGGGGCACCGTGGGAGATCGGTCTCGCTGAGACCCAGCAGGCGCTCGTCGCGAACGGGCTCCGAGGCCGTGTTCGCGTGCGAGCCGACGGCGGGTTCAAGACGGGCCGCGACGTGCTGGTCGCGGCGATGCTCGGCGCCGACGAGTTCTCCTTCGGGACGGCTCTGCTGATCGCCGAGGGCTGTCTGCTGGTGCGCTCCTGCCATCTCGACACCTGCCCGGTGGGGATCGCAAGCCAGCGCCCGGAGCTCCGAGCGAAGTACGCGGGCACGCCCGAGATGGTCGAGACCTACCTGCGGTTCGTGGCACTCGAGGTGCGGGAGCTCCTCGCCGGGCTGGGGCTCCGGACGGTGGACGATGCGGTCGGCCGCGTCGACCTGCTCCAGCAGCGGCAGACCGGTGACGCATCCGCCGACACGCTCGACCTCGCACCCCTGCTCCAGCGCGTCGGGCAGGGTCATGCCCGGTTCGTGGGCGAGCCCGTCCCACACGAGAACGACCGCCTCGGCGCGCTCCTGTGGGCACAGGGCCGCGCCGCAATCACCGGCGCACGCCTCGTCGAGCCCTCGTACGCGATCACGAACGCCGACCGCGCGATCGGCGCACGGCTCGGTGGCGCGATCGCGAAGGCGGTCGGCTCCGGACCGCCTCCCGGCCGGGTCCGCGCGCGGTTCTCCGGATCGGCCGGACAGAGTTTCGGCGCATTCCTCACCGCGGGGATCGAGCTCAACCTCGTCGGTGAGGCGAACGACTACGTCGGCAAATCGATGAGCGGGGGACGGATCGTGATCGCGCCTCCCGCCGGTGACGCAGGCGATCCGTGTCTTGCTGGCAACACGGTGCTCTACGGCGCGACCGGTGGCGAGCTCTTCCTCGCGGGGGCCGCCGGCGAACGGTTTGGCGTCCGGAACTCGGGTGCGACCGCGGTCGTCGAGGGTGTCGGCGACCATGCGTGCGAGTACATGACCCGCGGCACGGTGGTCGTGCTCGGCCCGCACGGGCGCAATCTGGGTGCCGGGATGACCGGGGGTGAGGCGTTCCTCCTCGAACCGGACGCGCGGCTGCTCAACACGGATCTCGTCGAGCTCCAACCGCTCGACCGCGAGGACGTCGATCGGCTTGCGAGCCTGATCGGGCGCCACGTCGAGTTGACGCGGTCGGCGCGCGGAGCCGCACTGCTCGCCGACCGAGCTGCACTCGAGAGCCGGTTCCGGCGGCTCGTCCCGCGTACCACGGCGATCCAGGCGGAGGCCAACGAGGAGGAGCGAGCTACCGCCTGACGTCTTTCGCATACTACGTGGAGATTTCGCATACTATGCAAACCATGGCCTACGTTTCGATTGTTGGTGCGGCCGGATACGTCGGCCAGGAAACCCTCGACCGGGTGCTCGGGCACCCGGATCTTGAGGTGTACGCCGTCGGCTCCGACACACTCGCCGGTCGCGAGGCGACTGCACTCGATCCGCGCCTCAACCGCAACGGCGGCAAGCGCGTCCCGCGCTTCATCGCCAACCACGCAGCGGTCGCGTGCGAGGCGGACATCACGTTCCTCTGTCTCTCGCACGAGGAGGCGGCGGCGTTCGCACCACCGTCGCGCGGGGTCGTGGTCGACCTCTCGGGCGCCCACCGACTGCTCGAGCCAGAGGCCTACGAGCGCTGGTACGGGCTCACGCACCCGCGGGCGGACGAACTCACGCTGTGGTCGTACGGGCTTCCAGAAGTTTCGCCACCCAGCGGGAGGCTGATCGCCAATCCCGGCTGTTATGCGACCGCCATCCTCCTCGCGCTCCACCCGATCAGGGACGCGATCGACCCTGCCTCCGTGGTCGTCGATGCGATGTCCGGAATGACGGGTGCCGGACGGTCGCCGAAACCTGCTTCCCACGCAGGAGCGGTGCTCGAGAACGTCGCGCCGTATCGTGTCGGCCGCCACCAGCACGTCCCAGAAATCGCACGGCAACTCGGTTTTCCGGTCTCTTTCACCCCGCATCTGCTCCCGGTGCGGCGCGGGATCATCGCGACCTGCAACGTCCGGTCGACCGGCCCCGATCTCCGGGCGCTGCTGGAGCGGCACTACGCAGCGAGCGACGTTGTGACCGTACTCCCCGAGGGTCTCGCACCGGAACTCGCGCGGGTGCAGAACACGGACGTCGCCGAGATCGGTGTGTTCACCGACGAGTTCACCTCGAGGACGATGGTCATCTGCGCCGTGGACAACCTCGGGAAGGGCGCCGCGGGCCAGGCTGTGCAGAACATCAACCTCCTCTTCGGACTGCCCGAGACCGCGGGGTTGCGGCTCGCGGGCGTCACGGTCTGATCGTGTCCGTCACCGCCGCACAGGGGTTCGAGGCCGCAGGAGTCGCCGCCGGAATCCGACCGTCGGGGAAGGCCGACCTCGCGATCGTCCGCTCGATGACCCCCTCGGTGGGGGCGGCGATGTGGACCGCGAACCGCGTCCAGGCCGCGCCGGTGCTCGTCTCCAAACGCCATCTCGCGCTCCGCGAGCCTCGCGCGGTCGTGATCAACGCAGGATGCGCGAACGCGGCGACCGGCAAGCCGGGCGAGAGAGACGCTGAGGCAACGGCGGAGGCGGCCGGTCGGGCGCTCGGGATCGCACCGGAAGAGGTTCTCGTCCTCTCGACCGGGGTGATCGGCGTCCCCCTGCCGCTCGAGAAGGTCGTCAGGGGGGTCGGAGCCGCCGCGCTCGGCCTCTCAACCGACGGGGGCGCGGCTGCAGCCGAGGCGATCCTCACCACCGATTCCGGGCCCAAGACGGCGAGCGTCACCACGGCGGGCTTCACAGTGGGCGGCATGGCAAAGGGCGCGGGGATGATCCATCCGGCGCTCGCGACGATGCTCGCGGTCGTCACCACCGACTACCCGCTCGCGGCGGGCGAAGCGGAGGGATTCCTGCGTGACGCCGTCGCCACGTCGTTCAACCGCATCTCGGTCGACGGCGACTGCTCGACGAACGACGCGGTCGTCCTGCTCGCGAACGGAGCGAGCGGTGCGGAGCGCGACGACGCGGCGTTCGCGGCGGCGCTGCACGAGGTGTGCGGGTCGCTTGCCCGACAGATCGTCGCCGACGGAGAGGGCGCGACGGTCGTGCTCGAAATCGCAGTGACGGGGGCAGTGGCCGACGGGGAGGCCGAGGCGATCGCGCGACGCATAGCCACCTCTCCGCTGGTCAAGACGGCCGCGTTCGGTCGCGATCCGAACTGGGGACGCGTCCTCGCCGCAGCAGGGTCGGCCCCGTGGAACGGCGGCTTCGCCGCACTCGACCCCGAACTGGTCAGCCTGTCCTTCGATGGCGTGACGGTGTTCGAGCGCGGGACGCCGACGGGCCTCGTGCCGACGCTCGGAGGCCCCGCCTGCCACATCGCGATCGAGCTCGGCCTCGGGCCTGGGCGGGCTGGCTACCTCGCATCCGATCTCTCGTACGACTACGTCCGGATCAACGCGGACTACACGACGTGACGGTCGTCCTGAAACTGGGCGGTCGGGTCGCAGCGCTCGAGGCTGCGCAGGCCCGCGGACTCCGTGCTGCGGGGGAGGACGTGGTCGTCGTGCACGGCGCGGGCCCGCAGATCACCGCGGAGCTCGAACGGCGTGGGATCACACCCGTGTTCGTGAGCGGCCGGCGCGTCACGACACCGGAGGTGCTGGAGGTCGTGCGCGCATCCATGGCGGAAGTGAATCGCGAGGTCTGCGCCGCAATCGGACCCGATGCTGTCCCGCTCTGGGGTGACGAGATCGGTCTCCGCGCCGCGCGGATGGTGGAACTCGGGCTCGTCGGCGACCCCACCCCCTCCGCCCCCGCCGCAGTTGTGGAGGCTCTCGCGGCGGGTCGCATTCCGGTCATCGCCCCGCTCGCCGAAGGCCCGCTCAACGTCAACGCGGACGAGGCGGCGGCGGCTCTCGCGGTCGGACTCGGGGCGGAGCGGATCGTGTTCGTGACGGATGTGCCCGGAGTGTTCGTGGACGGCGAGGTGGTCGCGGAGCTGCGCGCCGACGAGGCGACTGAGCGTCTCGACCGTGGCGCGTTCGAGGGCGGAATCGTCCCGAAACTTGTCGCCGCTGTGCGAGCGGCGCGTGGCGGGGTGCGCGCGGCGATCGGCGTGACCGAGGTCGTCGCGTGAGCAGCACCGGGCGCGTTGCGCCCGTCTCCCTGCGCGACGCCGTCCTCCCAACGTACGCACGGTCCGACGTGACGATCATCTCCGGCGAGGGCTGTCGCGTCCGGGACACCGAGGGGCGGTCGTACCTCGACCTCGGAGCGGGAATCGCGGTCGTCGGGCTCGGCCACCGCCACCCCGGGGTGACCGCGGCCGCCCATGCGCAGCTCGACCGCCTGTGGCACGCGTCCAACCTCTACTGGACCGAGCCGATGCTCCATCTTGCGCATCTGCTCGCGGAGCGGACGGGTGGGATGCGCGCGTTCTTCTGCAACTCGGGTGCCGAAGCGAACGAGGCCGCGCTCAAGGTGGCGCGGAAGGCGACCGGTCGGACGCGCCTGATCGCGCTGGACGGCGGGTTCCACGGGCGGACGATGGGCGCCCTCTCGCTCACCGGGCAGCCGTCGAAGTGGGTGGGGTTTGGCCCGCTACTCCCGGGTGTCTCGTTCGTCGCGCCGAACGACATCGAGGCGCTGGAACAGGCCGTCGGCTCCGGCTCCGATCTCGCTGCGGTCGTTCTCGAGCCGGTGCTGGGCGAGGGCGGGGTTCTGCCTCTCGACGCGAGCTTCGTCCGCGCCGCCTCCGAGCTCACCCGCGAGACGGGGGCACTTCTCGTCGCCGACGAGGTGCAGACCGGGGTCGGGAGGACCGGGTCGTTCCTGGCCTGCGAGCAGCTCGGGCTGGAGCCGGACCTCGTCACGCTCGCGAAGGGGCTCGGAAACGGTCTTCCGATCGGGGCTCTCCTCGTCGGCGAGCGAGTCGGGGACGCGATCGGACCGGGTGACCACGGCTCCACGTTCGGCGGCAACCCCGTCGCGGCCGCGGCGGCCTGCGCGGTCGTCGAGGCGGTCGATGAGACGCTCCTCGAGGGGGTCCGCGAGCGTGGTGCGCAGCTGCTCGCCGGGCTCGGATCGCTCCCGGGCGTCGTCGAGGCACGGGGCGCAGGACTCCTGCTCGGCGCGACGCTCGACCGTCCGGTGGGACCGGTCGTCGAGGCGTGCCGTGACCGCGGCGTGCTCGTGCTCTCCGCAGGGACGGACGTGTTGCGGCTCACGCCGCCGCTCGTGCTGACCGAGGCCGAGGCGGCCGAGGGGCTCGAGGCGATCGCGGCTGTGCTCGGGGCGACGACATGAGTCGGGTCGAATCGCGCCGACAGGCGATCCTCCGGCTCGTCCGCGACCGCGCGCTCTCGACGCAGGCGGAGCTCGCCGACGCGCTCCGCTCCGAGGGGTTCGAGGTCGTGCAGACGACCGTCTCTCGCGATATCCAGGAGGTCGGTCTCGTCAAGGTGCGGGCCCCCTCCGGGCGACTTGTCTACGCGGCCCCCGGTTCCGGCGATGCCGACCGCCTCCGTGCGCTCGCGGCGGCGATGCGCCGGTACGCGATCCGGGTCGAGGCCGCGGGCCCGCTCGTCGTCCTCACCACACCGTCGGGGTATGCGAACGCTCTCGCCCAGGTGATCGACGAGGGTCGCCATCCGGGGATTGCGGGGACGATCGCCGGGGACAACACGATCTTCGTCGCGGCGCGCGACGGGGTCGAGGCGGCGGCGCTCGCCACGCAATTCGCCGCGTTCCTCGCCGACGGCGCCGCGTGAGATCAGGGACAATCGCATCGTGACGCTCTGGTCGGGACGCGTCGGCGGGTCGCTCGATCCGTCGGTCTGGGACTTCCTCCACGCCGATGATTCGGAGCTTCTGCCGTACGACTGCGAGGCCTCGGGTGACCACGCGCGGCGGCTCCACACCGCCGGGCTGCTCACGGACGACGACCTCGCCGTGGTGGACTCGACCCTCGCCGAGATCGCGCAGGACCCCAGCGTGATCCTCGCGTCTGACGAGGACGTCCACTCCGCCATCGAGCGGCGCCTCGGCCCCGTCGGTCGCAAGATCCATGCGGGTCGTTCCCGGAACGACCAGGTCGCAGCGGCGTTCCGTCTCTACGTGCTCGATGCGTGCGCCGAGGCGCGCGAGGAGATCGACGCGCTCGCGTTCGTGGCTCTCTCGTTCGCTGAAGCCGAGGCGGAGACGCTGATGCCCGGGTACACGCACCTGCAGCGCGGGCAGCCGGTGACCCTCGGCCATCACCTCCTCGCATGGGTGGAGATGCTCGAGCGCGACCGGACACGCTTCGCAGCCGCGCGCGCGGCTGCGGACGAGAGCCCGCTCGGGGCGGGCGCGATCGCTGGCTCGACGCTCGGTCTGATCGGCGCGCCCGGTCAGATGCGCAACTCGATCGATGCGGTCGCAGACCGCGACTTCGCGCTCGACTACCTGTACGCAGCCGCAATGCTGTTTCAGCACCTCTCGCGGATCGGCGAGGAGATCGTGCTGTGGGCCACCGCCGAGTTCGGGTTCGCACGGCTCCCCGAGAATGCGTCGACCGGGTCGTCGATGATGCCGCAGAAACTCAACCCGGATGTGGCTGAACTCGTGCGCGGCAAGGCCGGGACGGCGATCGGACGCCTTACGGGGCTTCTGGCGACGGTCAAGGGGCTCCCGCTCGCGTACGACCGCGACCTGCAGGAGGACAAGCCACCTGTGTTTGCGGCGCGCCGCGACACACGCCTCGCGCTCCGCGCGATGACCGTCCTCGTCAGCGGCCTCGAGGTGAACCGCGAGCGGCTCGCGGAGGCAGTGGCCGACCCGCTGCTGCTCGCAACGGACGCCGCGGAGGACCTCGTGCGGGGCGGCGTACCGTTCCGCGACGCCCACGAGCAGATCGCGGCAAGCGTCCGTGACGGTTCGTTCCGTGCACCCGGGACGGCGCGCGAGAGCGTCGAGAACCGTCCTGCGCCTGGTCCCGGTGGCGTCGCGGAGGCAGTCGCCGCCGCCCGGAGACGCTTCGGCGGAGTGGTGTAGGAGATCGCCGTGAGTCCCTCCACATCTCTCCCGGTCGGGCATCTGTGAGTCGCGTCGCCGTAGTGCTGGCAGCCGCAGCGGTGCTCGCGTTCCCCGCTGGCGCGCTCGGGAGCGGGAGCGACGCGCCCGCGGCTGCCGACACGGTGACGGTGAGCGGTGTCGGGACGGTGCGCTCGATCCCCGACCGAGCCGCGCTCACCGCCGGGATCGAGACGCTCGGCGACACCGCCGCGCAGGCGCTCTCCCGGAACGCGGTGGTGGCACGGCGCGTGATTGCTGCACTTCGCCGCGCAGGCGCGAAGGATGTGACAACCGCATGGGTGTCGCTCTCCCCCCACGTCCTCCCGGACGGCACGCGCTCGGGGTTCGTGGCCGCAAACAGCGTCAGCGCGACGTTCCGACTCGGGAATGCAGGCCCTGCGATCGACGCGGCGGTCAAGGCAGGTGCGAACACCGTGCAGGGTCCCTCGTTCGTGGTGTCGCAGCACGAGGCGCTCTACCTCCGGGCGCTTGACGCGGCCATGGCGAATGCCAGGGGACGCGCGATGCGCATCGCGCGCGCGGCGGGCAGATCGCTCGGGCGCATCGTCATGGTCGCGGAGGCCTCGGCGGGGATGGGTCCGGTTCCCGTCTACGCGAAGCTGACGATGGACGCGGCCTCGACCCCGATCGTTGCGGGCGAGCAGGACACCACCGCGAGCGTCACCGTCACCTTCGCGCTCCGGTAGCCGATCGCGGCGGCGAGTTGCGGCGGGGCGGGACGGCTTCGCCCCTGATAGCGTGGGTCAGGTGTTGACGATCGGCGACTAGAGGCGTGGCTCGACGTACTCGACCCGATATTCCCGGGTCGACAGTCGCCTCGTTCCCGCCCCCCGATCACGGAGACCGTCCGATCCCATGACCAGCACGCATCCTCGAGTGGACGGCGTTGCCGCCGTCGCGACCGAGCGACTCCGCAAGGAGTTCCGCCGCGGCGGTCGTGGCCGGAAGCGGATGGTCGCGGCGCTCGACGACGTCACGCTCGAACTGGCGCGTGGCGAGTGCGTCGCAATCCTCGGACAGAACGGGTCGGGGAAGTCGACGCTCGTCCGCCTCCTCTCCACGCTGCTTCTCCGCGATGGCGGCACCGCACTCGTGTTCGGGCATGACCCGGAGACCGATTCGCGCGCTGTCCAGAGACTCGTCACCCGAGTCTCGGTCGAGGCCTCGTTCTTCAAGAAGATGTCGGCCGCCGAGAACCTCAGCTACGCAGCGCGCTTCTACGGGATGACGCCATCGCAAACGCGCGAGGCGATCCCCACGATCCTCGAACGGGTCGGGTTCCCCTCGGACAGGCGTCGGGAACCGATGGAGAACCTCTCACGCGGGATGCAGCAGAAGGTCGCGCTCGCCCGTGCTCTCCTCACGAGCCCCGTGCTGCTTCTCCTCGACGAACCGACGACCGGACTCGATCCGCGTTCGAAGCGAGAGGTGCAGGCGTTCATCCGCGAGATCCGCGAACTCCACGACGCGACGATTCTCCTCTGCACCCACGACATGGCGGAGGCGGAGGCGCTCGCGGACCGCGTCGGAATCCTCCATCGGGGCCGTCTCGTCTGTCTCGAGCCCGCCGATGCGCTGAAGCGTCGGTTCGAGTCGGACACGCTCGAGGACGCGTTCATCGCTGCGACCGGGCGGGCATTCGAGGACGAGGCGGGCGAGGACGACGAAACCGAGGCCGGAGACGAGCGAGAGGTGTGGGCCTGATGCGCCGGATCGCCCTCACGCTCCGACACGAACTCGTCGGGCTCGCCGGGATCGTGGAGCGCAACGTCTATCTCACCCGCAGATATCTCATCTGGGATCTCGCATTCTTCGTCTGGACGATCGCGAACACGCTCACGATCGTGTTCATCGCGAAGGGGATCGAGGCGACCGGCGGCGAGATCGACGTCGAGCGCGCCACCGCCACGCTCCTGATTGGAGCGGTCGTCTGGGCGTACCTCGGGATCATCTTCGAGTTCCTGACCGAGACCGTCGCGTGGGAGCGGTGGGAGGGAACGATCGAGTACACGTTCATGGCGCCGCTCTCGCGCGCGATGCACCTCGGCGGGTCAGGCGTATTCGCCGTGCTCTACGGGCTCGTCCGCGCGATCCTCCTGTTCCTCGTCGTCGCGGCCTTCTTCCATCTCGACCTCGGCGGTGCCGACTACCTCTCCGCGCTCGTCATCCTCGTCCTCGCGTCGGTCTCGTTCTTCGGGATCGGGATGATGACCGCCGTCCTCCCGCTCATCTCGCCCGAGAAAGGCGCACAGCTCGGGTTTGTCGCGCAGGGGATGCTGCTGGTCGTCTCCGGGGTCTACTACCCCGTCAGCGTGCTGCCAACCTGGATGGAGTGGCTCGCCACGATCTCCCCCCCGACGTACGCGCTGCGCGGGATCCGTGCCTCCGTCCTCGACGGCGCGGGCATCGCGTGGGCGGATGTCTGGCCGCTGCTCGTGATCGGCGTCATCTCGATCCCGCTCGGACTCTGGGTGTTCGGTCGCGGCGAGATCTATGCGAAGCGGCACGGGAAACTGAAGCGGTCGGGCTGACCACGCGCCCGCGGGGGCTGCTATCGTCACGGTGTCTTTCGGGGCGACGTGGCCTCGGGCGATGGGTGAAGTCTGCCCTTCGACCCGGGGCTTTTTTCATGCCGAAAATCGATCTGTGAGCGGCAGGACGAACGGGAGGAGACCCGATGAGCAAGATGGTGCAGAGCAAGGACCGTGCAACCTCGGATGTCGCAGCGCGCAAGGCGGTTCTCGAGCGGATCAAGAACGAGGGGATCGAGCACGTCCTCTTCTGGTTCACCGATCTCGAGGGCCACTGCAAGTCGTTCGCGATCACTCCGTCCGAGATCGAAGGCGCACTCGACGACGGGATGGGCTTCGACGGGTCGTCGGTCACGGGGTTCAACCGGATCGAGGAGTCGGACATGGTCGCGATCCCCGACCCACTCACCTTCCAGGTGATGCCTCGCCCGGCGGATGACCACGGGCACGAGGTCGGTGCGAAGGTCGGCCGGATGATCTGCGACATCGTCACGCCCGACGGCACTCCCTACGAAGGCGACCCCCGGTACGTCCTGCGTCAGGCGATCAAGCGGATGACGGCACTCGGTTTCGACACGTTCAATGTGGGTCCCGAGCTTGAGTACTTCCTGTTCGAGGATTCGACCGACACGAAGACGATCGACGAGGGCGGGTACTTCGCGATGACGGTGCAGGACGCGGCGACCGAGGTGCGGAACGACACAATCCACGCGCTCGAGTCGGTCGGGATCGACATCGAGTACCACCACCACGAGGTCGCACCCTCGCAGCACGAGATCGACATGCGGTTCGCCGAGGCCCTCGTGATGGCCGACCGTACGCTCACGTACCGGCTCATCGTGAAGGAGGTCGCCGCGTGGCACGGCTACTACGCGACCTTCATGCCGAAGCCCCTGTTCGGTCAGAACGGCTCCGGGATGCACACCCACATGTCGCTCTTCAAGAACGGGCGCAACCAGTTCTTCGATCCGACGGACGAGCACAACCTGTCGCCGGCCGCAAAGTCGTTCATCGCGGGGCTGCTCGTACACGCCCGCGAGATGTCGGCGGTGCTCGCGCAGTGGGTGAACTCGTACAAGCGGCTCGTGCCGGGGTACGAGGCGCCCGTCTACGTCGCGTGGTCGCAGCGCAACCGCTCCGCGCTGATCCGCATCCCGCTCTACAAGCCGGGCGTGGAGCAGGCGACGCGGGCGGAGATCCGGTGCCCCGACCCTGCCTGCAACCCGTACCTGGCGTTCGCCGTCCTGCTCCACGCAGGACTCGAGGGGATCGAGAAGGGGTACGAGCTGCCGCCCGAGATGACCACGAACCTCTACCGACTGTCGGAGGAGCAGCGGACGGAACTGGGGATCGAAGCGCTTCCGGGCTCGCTCGGCGAAGCGGTCGAGGCGTTCGCCGGATCGGATCTCATGCGGCGCGCGCTCGGCGAACACATCTTCCCGCGCTTCGTGGAGTTGAAGCGGCGCGAATGGGACGAGTACCGCATCCAGGTCTCCGAGTGGGAGAAGAAGCGCTACCTCGCCGCGCTGTAGGACACGGGGATGAGGGTCGGGGCCGTCCTCGGGCGGGCCCCGACCTGTCCCGCAGAGACATCTGGACATCGGCTCGGAAACGGCGCATAGTCGGCCTGCAGTCTGCGGTCGCCGGGCGAGCGGCCGGGGCTGTGTCTGACGGCCGATCGCGGGTTCCCGGTGGGGACCCGTGGTCGTTCGGCGATCCTCTAGCCTGAGAGATGTGTTGACGATCGTCCGTGTGGTGCACCTGCTCTCTGCGGCGGTGTGGGTCGGTGGTACCGCCGCGCTCGTGTTCGCGGGGGTGCCTGCGATCCGGAAGCTCGAGGGCGAGGCGCGCGCGCTCGCGCTTCGGACGCTCGGTCGGCGCTGGCGGCCGCTCGGCTGGGGCGCGATGGGCGTCTCGATCCTGTCCGGGCTCTGGCTCGCCGAGCTCCACGGCGCGCTCGCGCGGGGGGCGCTCGGGACGGCGTTCGACCGCACGCTGATCGCGAAGTCGGCGGTGGTCGTGGCCCTGTGCATCGGTGCCGCGATCCACGACTTCGTGCTCGGCCCCCGCCTACAGCGCGAGATGCGGGACAGTTCGCCGCAGGCGCCTCGCACGCGACAGCGGCTGATCGCCGTCGGCTGGCTCACCTTCGTGCTCACGATCGCCGTCCCCGTGCTCGGGGTCGTGGCGCTCGGGTACGTCGACTAGCGGACGGTCGCGCGGCGATGGGACATGATGCGGCCCGCCATCTCGCCCTCCTGACACGGACCGTCGAGGTCGTCAACTCCTCGCTGGAGCTGCAGGACGTCCTCGAGTCGATCGCACACGAGGTCGCCGCGGCACTCGAGGCGGACGCCTGCTTCGTCTACCTGTTCGATGAGCCGTCCGGTGAACTCGTGCTCCGTGCCACACACGGGACGCGCGTCGAGGACGAGACGGTCGCTCCGAGAATGCGTCTTGGGGAGGGAATCACGGGCGTCGCGGCCGACGAACGGTCGCCGGTGATGGTTCCATCGCGCGCCCACCTCGATCCGCGCTTCAAGTCGTTCGCGAACCTCCGTGAGGACGAGTACGAGTCGATCCTCGCCGTCCCGATCGTCGCCCGCGCGACGCTGGAGGGAGCCCTCAACATCCGCACCCGCGAGCCGCGCGCGTTCACCGCCGCCGAGATCGACCTCCTCACCACGATCGCGTCGCAGGTCGGCCAGTCGATCGAGCACGCGAAGCTCTACGCACAGGCGCGCAGGCGGGTGACGGAGCTGGAGGCGCTCGCGCGGATCTCCGAGGCGGTCTCCGAGAGCCTCTACCTGGAGGAGTCGCTCGAAACGATCGTCCGGACGACCGTCGAGTCGCTCCACGCAAGCGGAGCCTCAATCGTGCTCGAGGACGGCAGGGTCGCCTGGCCTGAAGGAGGTCCTGGGGCGCACGTGGTGCGGCTCCCGCTCCGCTGGCGCGGCCGGACGATCGGGGAGCTCGTGGTCGAGCGCGACACCGACTTCTCCGACGACGACCGCCAGCTGCTCGACGCGATCGCGAACCATGCTGCGGTGGCGCTCGAGCATGGCCGGATGGCGCTCCGCGGGGTGCTTGCACAGGAGATTCACCATCGCGTCAAGAACAACCTCCAGACGGTCGCAAGCCTGCTGCGGCTCCAGGCGCGGGCGGTAGGGGTCGATCCGCACCGGGCGCTCGTCGAGTCGGTCAACCGGATCCTCGCGATCGCCGCCGTCCACGAGGTGCTCACCGAACAGCGCGAGGACACCGTCGATCTCCACGACCTCGTCGATCGTCTCCGGGCGATGCTCGTCCAGGGACTCGGATCGGGGAAGGAGGTCGTCGCGACGCTCGAGGATGTCGCACTCGAGGGCGACCGCGCCACGTCGCTCGCGCTCGTCTTCAGCGAGCTGCTCGGTAACGCACTCGAGCACGGCGGGGAGCGCGTCGAGATCCGCCTGCGCGCAGTCGGCGGGGACGCCGTCCTCGAGATCGCCGACGACGGTCGCGGGCGTGGCGGCTCGCCCGACGGCACGGGCCTCTCGATCGTCCGCGCGCTCGTCCGCGACGAGCTTCGCGGCGAACTCCTCCTCCACGAAGAAGGTGGCCTGCGGGTCGAGGTGCGATTCCCTCTCGGGGGAAGCGGCGCATGAGGATCCTGATCGCGGAGGACGAGACGATCATCCGACTCGATCTCCGGGCGATCCTCGAGAGCGCTGGACACGAGGTGGTCGGCGAGGCACGGGATGGCGAGGAGGCGGTCGCGCTCGCTCGCGAAACTGCGCCGGAACTCGTCGTACTCGATGTGAAGATGCCGAGGCTCGACGGAATCGAGGCCGCGCGTCAGATCCTCGAGGAGCGGCCCGTCCCGATCGTGATCGTGACCGCCTACGACGAGCGAGAGTTGGTCCAGCGTGCCGTCACCGCGGGAGTGTTCGGGTATCTCGTGAAGCCGTTTCGCGAGAGCGACCTCGTCCCTGCGATCGAGACCGCCCGTGCCCGCCATCTCGAACTGCAGGCGCTCCGCGAGGAGGCGGGTTCGCTCGCAGATGCGCTCGCGGCTCGCAAGGCGATCGAGCGCGCGAAGGGGTTGTTGATGGAACGTGACGGGCTCACGGAGCAGGAGGCGTTCGCGCGGCTCCGCAAGGCGAGCCAGATCTCGGGGAAACCGCTTCGGGTGGTCGCAGACGCCCTCGTCGCGACGCTTGGCCCAACCGGCAAGGCGTAGGCGCTCAGGCCTCCGGCGGACGCTGCTCGAACAGCTCTTCCCAGCGCGCAAGCGCCCGGTCGAGCTCGGCTCGGGCAGCGGTGTATGCGGTCAGCAGATCCATGTCCGACCAGCGCTCCGCAAGCTCCTGCTCGAGCTCGGCCACCTTCTTCTCGAGCGCGGCGACCTCGACCTCGGCCCGATCGAGCTCGCTCGGGCGCTTCGGTTGCGCCTTCGCGGGTCGCGCCTTCGGTGTGCGCACGGCCGTGGACGCCGTCTCCACCGTGCCCGTCTCGTCTCGCTCGCGGACGAGATCGGCCCACGCGCCGTCGTACGAGCGCAGTGTCCGCCCTTCGACCGCGACGATCCGGTCGGGCACGGCATCGAGAATCGCCCGGTCGTGCGAGACGAACAGCACGGTTCCCGGGAACGCTTCGAGCGCCTGTTCCAGCGCCTCGCGCGCCTCCACGTCGAGATGGTTCGTCGGCTCGTCCAGAACCAGGAGGTTTGCGCCCGAGGCGACGACCAGCGCGAGCGCGAGGCGGCGGCGCTCGCCGCCCGAGAGCACGGAGACGTCCTTCTCGTGCGCCTCCCAGCCGGAGAAGAGGAACTTTCCGAGCAGCGACTGCGCCTGCGGCCGGGGGAGCCGCGTCGCCGCGACGGTCGCGTCGAGCACGGTGCCGCGCTTCGGTAGCTCCGCCTCGTGCTGCGAGAAGAACGCGGGTACGACCCCGTGGCCGAGCCGCACCATCCCCTGATCCGGCTCGCGGTGGCCGAGTAGCGTCTCGAGCAGCGTCGTCTTCCCCGACCCGTTCGGGCCGACGAGCGCAACGTGCTCGCCGCGCTCGAGCACGAGCTCCGCGCCCTCGAGCAGGTGCTTGTCACCCGCGAAGACCCGCAGCGCCTCTGCCTCGAGCACGACCCGACCGCTCCGCGCGGGCTTCAGAAACTCGAACCCGAGCGAGCGACTCTTTGCGCTCAGAGCCTCGAGATCCCCCTTCGCCGACCTCCGCTCCTTCTCGAGCCGCTGGATCTGGGTCAACTTCGCCTGCGCCTGCTTTGCCTTTGATTTCTTGTAACGGAAGCGGTCGACGAATCGCTGGAGCCGCTCGATGTCTGCCGACACCCGACCGACGGTGGTCGCGGCGGCCGATGCCCGCGACGCCTTCTCGAGTCTCCACCCGCTCCAGGTGCCGTCAAAGAAGAAGGGTTTTGGACCGCCAAGCTCGAGTACCTGAGTCGTCACCGCCTCGAGGAACAAGCGGTCGTGCGCGACGAGCACGACCGCTGCGTCACGGGTCGTCAGTTCGCGCTCCAGCCACTCGAGGCTCTCGATGTCAAGGTGGTTGGTCGGCTCGTCGAGCAGCAGCAGATCGGGGTCGGAGGTCAGCGCGCGGCCAAGCGAGGCTCGGGTCAACTCTCCGCCGGAGAACGTGTCGAGCGCACGATCGAGATCGGCCTCCGTGAAACCGAGCCCGCGGAGCGTCGCGGCAGCCTTCTCGCGCCAGCCCCAGCCGCCAGCGTGTTCGAGCCTGGCCTGCGCGTCGCTGTACCGCGAGAGCGTCGTGGTTCGGTGGTCACCTCCAGCCATCGCCTCCTCGAGCGTGCGGAGCTCCTCCTCGATCGCGACGAGGTCGGATGCGCCCGAGAGGGCGTACTCACGCAGCGTCAGTCCCCGATCACGTGGCGGCCGCTGATCATGGAGCGCGACCCGCGTCCCCTTTGCGAACGCAAGCTCGCCCCCCTGGAGCGACGTTTCTCCCAGCAGCGCCCGCAGCAGGGTGGTCTTCCCCGAGCCGTTCGGGCCGGAGAGTGCGAGCCGGTCGCGGTGCCGCAGCGTGAACGAGACCCCGTCAAACAGTGGATCGCCCGAGAACTCCTTGCGGAGATTGGATGCAACGAGCACGGCCACGCCTCTCATTCCAGCAGCAGCGCACCGATCGGCGGTGGGGGTTCGCGTCGGAGCGGCCCGGTAATCTTCGGCCTGCGTGTCCGATCCCGCCCGCCTCACGATCGACACGATCCGCGGCCTCGCGATGGATGCAGTGCAGCAGGCAAACGCGGGCCATCCCGGAACGGCGATGGCGCTCGCGCCGGTGGCCTACCTGCTCTACGCGGAGGAGATGCGCCACGACCCGCGGGCGCCCGAATGGGCGGGCCGCGACCGCTTCATCCTCTCTGCGGGCCACGCGTGCGCCCTCCAGTACGCGGCCCTCCACCTCTCGGGGTACGACCTCTCGCTCGACGACCTCCGCCAGTTCCGCCAGTGGGGCTCGCGGACGCCAGGCCACCCCGAACTCGGTCATACCCCGGGGGTCGAGACGACAACCGGGCCGCTCGGGCAGGGCTTCGCAAACGGCGTCGGAATCGCGATCGCGCAGCGCTATCTCGCCGACCGCTGGAACCGGCCGCGGCACGCCATCGTCGACTCGTGGGTGTACGCGATCTGCTCGGACGGCGATCTGATGGAGGGCGTGTGCCAGGAGGCCGCGTCGATCGCGGGGCAACTCGGTCTCGGACGGCTCGTCTACGTGTACGACGACAACCGGATCACGATCGACGGCTCCACCGCAGTCTCGTTCGATCGCGAGGACAAGGGTGCCCGCTTCGAGGCGTACGGGTGGCACGTCCAGTATGTCGCGGACGCCGAGGATCTCGATGCGCTTCGTTCGGCGTTCGCCGCAGCGCGCGCCGTAGCCGACCAGCCCTCCCTGATCGTTCTTCGGTCGCATATCGCCCACCCCGCACCGAACGCGCGAGACACGTCAAAGGCCCACGGCAGTCCGCTCGGCGAAAAGGAGGTCCGCGCGACGAAGGAGGTCATGGGGTTCGACCCGGATGCGACCTTCGCCGTCCCCGACCTCGTCCGCGCGCACATGGCGGCCGTGCCGGAGAGGGGCCGTGCGGCACGGCGCGCGTGGGAGGAGAGGCTCGAAGGCTGGACGGAGGCGTTCCCCGACCTCGCCGAGGAACGCGAGCGCGACCTCGAGCGCCGACCCCGCGACGGCTGGCTCGACGCGTTCCCGGTCTTCCCTGCCGGGACGGAGATCGCGACCCGAGATGCTGGCCGGGCGGTGATGCAGGCGCTCAAACACTTCACCCCGACGATGATCGGTGGTGCCGCCGATCTCGCGGAGTCCACGAAGACCGAGTTCGAGGGAGCCGGGATCTTCGCGGCGACCCATGTGGGTCGCAACATCGCGTTTGGTATCCGCGAACACGCGATGGCCGCGATCGTGAACGGGATCGCGCTCGAGCCCGCGATGCTCCGACCGTACGGCTCGACCTTCCTGATCTTCTCGGACTACATGCGCCCGTCGGTACGGCTCTCGGCGCTGATGGGGCTCCCGGTCGCCTGGGTCTGGACACACGACTCGGTTGCGGTCGGCGAAGACGGCCCGACACACCAGCCGATCGAGCACCACATGGCGCTCCGGACGATTCCGGGCCTCTGGTACGTCCGCCCCGCCGACGCCAACGAGACATCGGTGGCCTGGCGGCTCGCTCTCGAGCGGGCGGATGGCCCGGTCGCGCTCGCCCTGACGCGCCAGAAACTCCCAACGCTCGACCGAACCGAGGTCGCGGCCGCGGACGGGGCGCTCCGCGGTGCCTATGTGCTCTGGCAGTCGGGGGAGGGCGAGCCCGACATCGTGCTGCTCGCCACCGGCTCCGAGGTCCACGTCGCGCTCGAAGCGGCGCGGACGATCGATGCCAACGTCCGGGTCGTCTCGATGCCGTGCTGGGAGTTGTTCGAGACGCAGTCCGCCGCCTACCGCGACGACGTGTTGCCTCCGTCGGTCGAGGCGCGCGTCTCGATCGAGGCCGGGATCACCTTCGGGTGGGAGCGCTACGTCGGGCCGCGCGGCGTCGCGATCGGGATCGACCGCTACGGCGCCTCCGCGCCGTACCAGCGCGTCCTCGCCGAGCTCGGAATCACCGCGGACGCGGTCGCCCAGGCGGCCCGCACGGTGCTGGAGCGCGTCGCGTGATCGTCGCGGCAGCCTTCGACCATCGCGGCACGGCGCTCCGCGACGCTGTGCTGGGAACGATTGCGGCACTCGGCCACGAGGTGCTCGACCTCGGCGCGGAGAGCGGCGACACGCTCATCGACTACCCGGACAAGGCGGTCGAGCTCGGGGCAGCGATCCGCTCGGGTCGCGCGGAACGCGGGGTCCTCGTCTGCGGCTCCGGGGTGGGTGCCTCGGTCGCCGCCTCGAAGCTCGACGGGATCCGCGCCGCGGTCTGCCACGACACGTATTCCGCTGCGCAGGGCGTGCAGCACGATGACATGAACGTCCTCTGCCTCGGCTCCGGCGTGATCGGGCCGACGCTAGCCGCCGAACTGCTCGCCGCGTTCCTCGGCGCGACGTTCCACGACGAGGGCCGGTACCGGAGGCGCCTCGACAAGGTACGCCAGATCGAGGAGGGGACACTCGGTGGCTGAATCCCGCCTCGCAGCGCTCTCCGCTGCGGGTGTGAGTGTCTGGATCGACACGCTGTCCCGTGATCTCATCGACTCAGGCGAACTCGAGCGATTGATCGCGGAGGACGCCGTGGTCGGGGTCACCTCCAACCCGACGATCTTCGAGAAGGCGCTTGCGGAGGGCACCGGGTACGACGACCGACTGACGCGCGCCGCAGCCGAGTACGAGGCTGCCACCGACCGCTTCCTTGCGGTCGCCGCAGCCGATGTCCGGGACGCGTGCGACCTCCTCCTGCCGACCTGGGAACGGACGGGTGGTGTCGACGGCTGGGTGTCGCTCGAGGTCGATCCGACACTCGCGTACGACCGCGAGGGCACCTTCGAGCAGGCAATGCGGCTCCACCCGCTGATCGACCGCCCGAACCTCTACGTCAAGATCCCCGCCACCGCAGCGTGTCTCGGCGCGATCGAGGACTGCATCGCCCGCGGTCGGTCGATCAACGTGACGCTGATCTTCTCGCTCGAACGCTACGCCGCCGTGGTCCAGGCGTATCTCCGCGGGCTCGAACGGCTCGTGGCCGCAGGTGGTGACCTCGCGATGGTGTCATCGGTCGCGAGCTTCTTCGTCTCACGCGTGGATACCGAAGCCGATCGTCGTCTCGCCGCCTCCGGGCGCTCCGACCTCGAGGGGCGGCTCGCAATCGCGAACGCCCGACTCGCGTACGCGCACTGGCAGGAGGCGTTCTCGGGCGACCGGTGGGCGTACCTCACGGGGAAGGGTGCTCGACCACAGCGCTGCCTGTGGGCCTCGACCTCGACGAAGAACCCTTCCTACCGCGACGTCATGTACGTCGAAGAGTTGATCGGGCCCGCGACGGTCAACACGATGCCCGCGGAGACGGTCGCTGCGTTCCGTGAGCACGGTCTCACGCGCGGCGCGACCCTCCTCGAGGGCGTCGAGGAGGCCCGTGCGCTCCTCGTCACACTCGCCGACGCGGGTCTCGACTACGCGGACGTCGTGGCCGTGCTGGAGACCGAGGGTGTGGAGAAGTTCGCCGCCTCGTTCGCAGCGCTTCTCGACGGAATCACCGTTCGCGCCGCCGCGCTCGCGCGCGTCTGAGTCAACGCTCCGCGAGAGCTTCGACGAGGAGAGCGTGGACGGCGCCGTTCGACGAGATCGCACCCACCCCGTCGATCCGACGCGCACCCGCATGGTCGGTGAACGTCCCACCAGCCTCCTCGACGATCGGCTGAAGCGCCGCGAGGTCGTAGATCTTGACACCCGGTGCGTCGATCGCGCCATCAACGGCACCCTCGGCGACGAGCATGTGACTCCAGAAATCCCCGTAGCCTCTTGCGTGCCAGGCGCGGGCCGCGAGCGCCGGTGTCGGGCGCTCGAGCGAGAGCGACAGCACTGCGTCCTCGAGCGTCGAGACGGAAGAGACGTGGAGGCGCCGACCGTCCGCCCATGCGCCCTGACCCCGCGCCGCGTGCCAGCGACGTTGCAGCGCGGGCGCGGAGACGACACCGAGCACGGTCTCGCCGTTCTCCTCGAGCGCGATGAGCGTCGCCCAGACCGGGATCCCGCGCACGTAGTTCCGTGTCCCGTCGATCGGATCGATGATCCAGCGCCGCGCACCCGTGCCCTTCGCCCCCTCCTCCTCACCGAGGATCGCATCGGCCGCGCGCTTTGACGCGAGCATCGCCCTGAGCTGCGCCTCGACCGCGCGATCCGCCTCGGTCACCGGGGTCAGATCGGGCTTCGTCTCCACCTGGAGATCGTGGGCGCCGAACCGCGCGAGCGAGATCGCATCCGCCGCGTCGGCGAGCGCGAGCGCCAACTCGAGGTCGGTCACGAGAGGACGATCGGGTCGACCGCGGCCGCGACGAACAGCAGTGCGAGGTACAGGAGCGAATAGTGGAAGAGGGCGACGGCCGGGCCGCGTGCGGCCTCTCGCCGGAGCCGCCTCGCGAGGACAAGGAACCAGGCGCCCAATGCGACGGCCGCACCCGTGTAGATCGGGCCGAGCCAGATCCCGACCACGACGGTCGTCGCGACGGTCGCGACCGAGTACCAGAGGATCTGTCGGGTCGTCTCCGCATCGCCGCGCGTCCCGGGAAGCATCGGCACGCGGGCGGCCGCGTAGTGGCCCTTGATCATCAGCGCGAGCGCCCAGAAGTGCGGCGGTGTCCACAGGAACACGATCAGGAACAGTGCAACCGCTGGCACACCGAGATCACCGGTCGCAGCGGCGTACCCGACGAGCGGCGGAACCGCCCCGGCAGCGCCACCGATCACGATGTTCCAGTCGGTGGAGCGCTTCAGGTACCGCGTGTACACGACCACGTAGAAGAGGTTCCCGGCGAGCGCGAGCAGCGCGGTGAGCACGTTCGCCGCAGAAGCGAGGAGCGCGAACGACATCGCGGAGAGCACGAGTGCGAACTCAAGGGCGTACGGCGCCGACAGCCGTCCGGCCGCGACGGGTCGCGCTGCTGTCCGATCGCCCATGAGACGGTCGATGTCCGCATCGAGCACATGGTTGAACGCGCCCGCGCCACCGCACGCGAGCGCGAGACCCACGATCATCACCACGAGATCCACGGGATCGGGCATGCCACCCGCGCCCACGAACATTCCGCCTGCACCGGTCACGAGAAGCAGGCTCATCACCCGGGGCTTTGTGAGTGCGATGAGATCAGCGAGCGAACCGGGGTGCTCAGGCCTGCCGCGCAGCGCCACCGCGAGCGTGACAAGCGAGGAGGCGAACGCGACTGCGGCGACTCCGATATGCACACCAACCGTCGCCCGCGAACCGTCGAGCCAGGCCACGAGCCCGCCCGTCGCGAACGCGGCGGCCATCCCGCTCGCAGCGACGATCGCGGGGACGCGAAGCAGCCGGTACGACATGACACCCGCGATGGCGACGGCAACGAGAAGTGGCAGCGCGACAAGCGCTGCCGCCCAGTGCACGCGTCCGAGTTCGAACGCGGCGCTCGCAACGACTGCGCCCGACGCGACTGCGCCACCGAGCGCGGTCAGACGCAGGAGGATTCCTGGACTAGCGGGCACTCCGCTCCCCGAGCCGGGCGCGGAGATCGGCCAACGGCCGTGCGCTCTCGACCGGCGGCAGCGAAGCAAAGTTGTCGGCGCGCGGAGGTGAAGCCGCGAACCATTCGAGCGTGTCCCCGAGCCACGGATCACCTCCGACACGGCGACCGAGCAGCAGTGCCTGCACTGCTGAGGCGGCGAACACGATGAGAGCCGCGATCAACGCGAGCGCGCCCACCGTCGCAAGCACCCGTGTCCCGGTCGCGTCACCGACGACGAGTGCGAGCGCGCCGGTTACTGCGAACACGTTGACGACCGCCGACGGGCGCTCGTCGATCGCGCGACCGAAGAGCTTTGGCCACCAGTACACGAGTGCACCAAGCAGCGCCACGAGCGCGGGTGCGGCGAACGCCTCCGTACGCGCCGACGAAGCGGATCCCCACTCAAGGGCAGCGAGCACTCCGACAACGGCACCGACGAGGAAGAGTGCGAGCGCGCCCAGCGCGAAGGCCACCGGAGCACCGGGGCGGAGGTCGCGGACTCCCTGCCTCGCTCCGGCGAGTGCGAGTAGAGCGACCTTCGCAGCCGCCGCTGCCGCGACCACGAGCAGGATCGCGACCCATCCGCCCGCGTCGAGCCGATCGCCGGACGGGAGGATGCAGACGGCGAGGCCCGCAGCCACGAGTTCGAGCGTCACGAGTCTGCGGGACACGCTGAAGCCGCGCGCAAATGTCGCGACGATCTCGACCGCCGCTCCCAGCGCGACGAGCAGCGACGCGACCACGACACCCTGCTGGAAGACCCAGCCGTAGCCGCCGACGAGCGCGTCGCCCTCGAGATACCAGTCCGCGGTTCCAGGACAGGTGCGCTCGACCAGCAACAGGATCGCGCCGAGCGCAGAGACCCCACCCAGCGGGACGAGCAGCGCCGCGGACGCCGACGCAGACTGGGTGAAGAACGGCACCCGCTGCCAGGTCATCCCCGGTGCCCGGAGCCGCCGCACGGTGCAGAGCACCGGCACCGCGGTTGCCAGCAGCGCGAGCGAGACGAGGAGCACGCCGACCAGCCGGGTGCTCTCGGCCGTGACAGTCGCGTCGAGCGCCGCGTGCGGCGACGTCGTCCACCCGGATCGCGGGGCGGGGCCCGAGGCGAACGGTGCGAGGACAAGTGCGCCGACCCCGAATGCGCCGACCCAGAAGGCGCCGGTCACGAGCGGCGCCGCCGCGATCGTCCGGGCACCAACCTGGAGCGGGACGAGGGCGACCGTGAGCCCTGCGGCGAGCGGAACGAGGATGCCGTAGGCGACGAGCGTCCCCTCGTAGGTTGTCAGTGCCTCGAACGTCCCCTCACCGAGCAGCGTGCTCCCCGCCCGCGCCGCGTGGAGCCGGGCGAGCACGGCCGGAACACACGCCGCGAGCGCCGCGACACCCGCAAGCGCGATCCAGAGGGCGCCGACACGCTTGTGATCCGTCGAGAACAGCCATGCGGCAACGCGGCCGCGCTGCCACGCGGGAGAACCCGGCGAATCGGTCGGCTGGTTCACTGCGCTGCGGTCCTTCCTCGACGCTGCCCCGCTGAGGGGCGCCTCCGCTGGTTGCCTGAGAGCTGGCCTGCGCAGGCATTCTACGGCCATGTCCCAACCACCCGGCCGGAACAGCGCAGTCCGGCTGCCCGCCGACGTGACCAGGCCGTTCGAGGTCTTTCTGAACGGGGTGCAGCAGGTGGAGGGGCGCGACTTCGTGGTGCGTGACGGCCTGCTCCTCTTCACGCGGAAGCTCGAGCGCGAAACCGTGGGACGGGCGCGCTGGGCCCGGATGTTCCTCGGGATCGCGGGCTCGTACGGCGCGCACGATGACGTCGATATCGCATACACCGTCGGGGGCGAGAAGCGCGTCGCCGCGAAACTCCCCCCGGTCGCGATACCCGAGCGGTGACTGCGCGGTCGGCGCACCGACTCGCGTAGCGTTCGGCGCCTGAACGCTGTGAACGACATCCGTGCCGAGGGGCTTGTGCGGGAGTTCCACAAGGGACCGCGTGCCGTGGACGGGATCGATCTGCACGTTGCGGCCGGCGAGATCCTCGGCTTCCTCGGGCCCAACGGCGCCGGGAAGTCCACCACCGTCCACATGCTCACCACGCTTCTCCCCCCGACGGCGGGGAATGCACAGGTGGCCGGGCACTCGATCGTGACCGAGGGCCCCGCTGTGAGGAAGGCGCTCGGGGCGGCGCTCCAGGAGGCTGCGCTCGATCCACTCCTCACCGGACGCGACCACATGCGGCTCCAGACCATGCTGCAGGGCCTCCCAAAGAGAGACCGGGCACCCCGGGCGACCGAGCTCCTCGATCGCCTCGGACTCCTCGAGGCTGCCGACCGGAAGGTTGGTGGCTATTCGGGCGGGATGAAGCGCCGGCTCGATCTCGCGCTCGCGCTCGTGCACCGCCCCCGTGTTCTGTTCCTCGACGAGCCCACCACCGGGCTCGATCCGCCGAGCCGCGCAGCACTGTGGGAGGAGGTCGCACGGCTCGCGCGCGACGAGGGCGTCACCGTGTTCCTCACCACCCAGTACCTCGAGGAGGCCGACGTGCTCGCGCACCGCATCGCGATCATCGACCGCGGCCGGATCGTCGCCGAGGGCACGCCATCGGCGCTCAAGGAGGAGATCGGTCGGCCGAGTGTCCACGTGCAGCCGCTCGACCGAGGTGATGAGTTGCGGGTGCGCTCGCTGCTCGAGCGATTCGGGGAACCGCTCGGCGGGACAGGCGACGTGGCGGTCCGCCTTGCGGACGGGGCCACCCTGCCCGACATCATCCGTGCGCTCGACGCCGAAAGCCTCGTCGTCGGGGAGATCGACCTGCGCGCACCCACGCTCGATGACGTGTTTCTCGCGAAGACGGGCCGCACGCTCGAGGGCGCGAGCGACAGTCCCGCGTGACCGTGGGCGTCGCGGCGACCCAGATCGGTGCGATCGCGCAACGGTCGGTCGTCCGGACGCTGCGACTCCCCGCGAGCGTGATCCCACCGCTCCTGTTCCCGGTCGCCCTCATGGCCGTGAACGCCGCAGGACTCGACGCATCGACGCGCCTCGCTGGATTCCCCGGCGACTCGTTCCTCGCATTCGCGCTCGCCGTCCCGTTCATCCAGGGGGCGCTCTTCGCGACGCTCAACGCCGGCACGGAGCTTGCCCGGGATGTCCAGACCGGCTTTCTCAACCGCCTCGCCCTCACGCCGCTCCGCGCGTCCGCCCTGCTCGCGGGAACCCTCGCCGGGATCGTCGTGCTCGGAGTCGCACAGGCGGGGTTCTACCTCCTGGTCGGGCTCCTGTCGGGGGTCGAGATCGCGACGGGACTCGGAGGCGTCGGGGTGATCCTCGCGTTCGCAGCCGTCGTCTCACTCGGATTCGGCGCGCTCGGCTCGTTCCTCGCGCTCCGCACCGGGTCGGGAGAGTCGGTGCAGGCGTTCTTCCCGGTGCTCTTCGTCTTCCTCTTCATCTCCTCGATGAACGCTCCGCGCCACCTGATCGGGGTGGATTGGTTCCGCATCGCGGCCACCGCAAACCCCGTCTCGTACCTGATCGAGTGCGTCCGCACCCTCATCATCAGTGGCTGGGACGGGCAGGCGATTGCGCTCGGGTTCGGGATCGCAGCCGCGATCGCGGCGATCTCTCTCGTGTTCGCGACCCGGGCGCTCGGGCGGAGGCTCGCGCGCGCATGAGCATCCTCCCGGTCGCACGGGGTGTCGCTTGGCGGACGGTGCGGAACGCACTGACGACGCCATCGATCCTGCTCCCGATGTTCATGTTCCCGCTCTTCTTCTTCACCGCGTTTGCAGGCGGGCTCTCGCAGGTCGCGCAGATTCCCGGGTTCGACTACGAGGGCGACTACACCGCCTTCCAGTTCGCATTCGTGTTACTCCAAGCGGCGGCATTCGGCGGCGTGTTCACCGGGTTCGGTGTTGCGCGCGACTTCGAGGGCGGGTTCGCGAAGCGCCTGTTGCTCGCTGCTCCGAACCGGATCGGGATCGTCGTCGGCTACGCGCTCGCCGCGTTCATCCGCTGGCTGATCGTCGCAACGGTTCTCACCGTGGTTGGGCTTCTCGTCGGGATGGACGTCGGCGGTTCTGCTCGACACCTCGTCGGGCTGTACACGCTCGCGGCCTTCGTGAACGCGGGTGGTTTCCTCTGGTCGTGCGGGATCGCGATGCGGTTTCGCACGATCCAGGCAGGCCCGCTGATGCAGATGCCGACATTCCTGATCCTCTTCCTCACGCCCGTCTACGTCCCACTCGAGCTGCTCGACGGGTGGATCCGCCACGCCGCGACCGCCAATCCCTTGACGTATCTCCTCGAGACCGAGCGCGGGTTCCTCGCAGGCACGCCCGACGGCGTTCCGCTCGCGTATGCGCTCGGCTCAGCGCTCGCGCTCACAATGGCGGTCTGGGCGGTTCGCGGCCTCCGCCGCGCCGAGGCCGCCGGCTAGCTCTCCGCCCGGTCGGGCGGCCGCGCCGCTCCCCGCGACGTGAGCGCGAGCGCCGCGGCCACGTGCACCGCGAGCGACTCGAGAAGCCTGACCTCCACGGGCGAGAAGGGTTCGGCCCGCGCGCTACGGACGACCAGGACCCCCTCGACACCGGACGCTCGCCGGAGCGGCAACACGAGTTCGTGCTCGCCGTCGCGCTCCGGCCCCAGCCTGCCCCTGGTCGCGAGCAGCCGGAGATCGCTGCCCTCGTGCACGTAGACGCCACACGCATCGTGCTCCACGAGCGAGTCCAGTCGTCCCACCACCGTCTCGGCGATCTCCGTTGCGGTGCCGAGCTGCATGAGCTTGGTCGAGAGGCCGTAGAGAGCACGGAGATTCATGTGCGACTCGGCGCGCGACCGCGAGGCACCGGCGCGTCGCGCCACGGCGCCGTCGCCGAATGCGACCACGCCCCGTTTCTCGTCGGACTTCGCGGTCATCATCGCGCTCTCCGCGCACGCGAGGAGCTCTCGTGCCGTCGTCGCATCGTCGGGCGCGACCGCGACACCGAGAGAGATCGACACCTCACCGATCGGGTCGAGCCTGAGACGCTGCACACGGTCTGCAACCCGTCTTGCAAGGGCGAGCGCGGCCGCGCGGTCGGCGACAGGCGCGACGATCGCGAGCTCGTCGCCGCCGAGCCGACCGACATCGTCGCCCGTCCTGAGGGTCTCGCGCACGGCCGTTGCGATCTCGACCAGCACCTCGTCGCCGAGAAGATGACCGAATACGTCGTTCACCCGCTTGAACTCGTCCACGTCAATCATCACCAGCGCGGTCGGGCCACCCGGTGACCGCTCGAGCTCCGCGCGCAGCCGCTCCTGGAGCGCCCGGGTGTTCAGGACGCCCGTCAGCGCATCGGTGCGGGCCTGTAGTTCGAGCGACGAACGCGTCTCCGCGTTATCGATCGCGATTGCCGCAGCGTCACCGACACGCGCCACCAACTCGAACTCCTCGGTCGTGAACCCGATCGTCCCGAGTCGCGAGACGTTGAGCGCCCCGCGCACGACGCCATGGGAGATGAGCGGGACGACGATGAGCGCCTCGGGCGCCGCCGGGTCGGTCCCACCGACGGTGAGCGCGCGCCGGTCGAGGTCGGCCCGGTTCGTAAGCACCGGCGACCCATGCTCGATCGCCCAGCCCGTCAGGCCGTGACCGAACGGAAGCGGCTCGTCCGCGAGCACCGCTTCGTGCTCGTGACCCACTGCGTGCACGGCCACCAGCTCACGGCGCTGCTCGTCAGCCGTGTAAACGACCACGCCGTCGCACGGGACGAGTTCGCCCAGGGTCGTTGTCAGCCGATCGAGCAGCTGGGGCAACCCGCGCTCGGACAGCACGTCGTGGAAGACGTCTGCCAGCTTGCGGTAGGACGCAGCCAGACGCTCGGGCTGCGTCGTCGGAGCGGTATTGGCCGCCGGAGCCATCGCTCTCTCATCGGCGCCTGGGCGCTCCGGCTTGAGGGTCGGCTGGCCGACGTGTCTGGCTGGAGATCCGGCGATGCCCCCGGGAGGAATCGAACCTCCGCAGCCGGCCTTAGGAGAGCCGCGCTCTATCCACTGAGCTACGGGGGCGCTCCACGAACGGTAGCGCGGCCGCCGTTACCGGTCGTGTCCGGCCGGACGCGAGCGGGATCACCCCTCGCGAGGGGACCAGCGAAAGCCGCGGAGCGCGATGAGCAATCCCACCAGACCCCAGCCGGCCACCATCGCGACCGCGTTCAGGTCGGCGAGGGGCGAGGCGGCGTCGAGGTAGGCGGCCTCGAGGAGGCGGTTCAGATAGGTGAGGGGGAGGACGTCGGCGATCGCCTGCAACACCGCGGGGTAGTCGCGGGTCGGGCCGAACGAGCCTGAGAGAAACGCCATCGGCAGCACGGCGAGGTTCACCACCGCAGACGCGCCGTCGGACGATCGGATGAGCGTCGCGGCGCCGAACCCGAGCCCCGTGAAGGCGATCCCGCCGAACAGCAGCGTCGCGAGCAGTGGGCCCCAGGCGGTCGGACCGGCCGCGTCGTAGACCGCGGTCCCGAGCGCCGTGGTAACCACCATCTGGAGCGCGAACACCACGAGCGTCGAGACGACGACCGCGCCGAGATAGGTTCCTGGCGCGAGTGGTGTCGCACGCATCCGCTTCAGCTGGCCTGCCTCGCGACGCACCACCTGCGTGATCGCGAGCCCCGCAAACGCCGTGTTCGCGCACGCATACCCGAGCAGCGCCGCGAGGAGGACGTCCGCTGACGGCCGCCCGCCGATCTCCCCACCGTAGAGCGCAGTGACCAGCAGATAGAGGAGCGGCGGGAGCACGAAGACGAACCCCGCGGCCTCGCGGTTCCGCCAGAACAGGCGCTGCTCGAAGCGGAACTGATGCAGCAGGTGCCTCACGAGGACTCGGTCTCCGCGGAGGTTGGCTCATCACCGACGAGCTGCAGATAGACGTCCTCGAGTGTCGCGCGTCGCACCTCGAGCCCCTCGAGCTCGCGGCCCTCGGCGAGCGCACGACCGGTCGCCTCGTGGACGACGGTGGTCGGTGTTGCCGTGCGAACCACGATCTCGCGGTCACCCTCGCGCCAGCGCACCTCCACCTCGGCGGCCTCACGAACGAGCGAGGCAGGTGCGCCCTCCGCGACGATCTGCCCGTCCCGCAGCACCGCGACCCGATCCGCGAGCTGCTCCGCCTCATCGAGGTAGTGCGTCGTCAGGAAGATCGTCTTCCCGAGCGCCCTGAGTCCGCGGACGGTGTCCCACGCGGCGCGGCGCGCGGCCGGGTCGAAACCGGTCGTCGGCTCGTCGAGGAACAGGAGCTCCGGGTCGCCCACGAGCGCAACCCCGAGATCGAGACGGCGCTTCTCACCCCCGGAGAGCGTCTTGACGCGTGCGCCGGCCCGGTCGGTGAGGCCCACGAGGTCGAGCACCTCGTCGACATCGCGTGGCCGTTCGTAGTACCCCGCGTACAGGAGGTGGGCCTCGCGGACGGTCAGCACGGCGGGGAGCTCAGATTTCTGGAGGACGACCCCGATCGCAGCGCGGAACGCGCGCCCGCCTCGCCGCGGGTCATGCCCGAGCACCTGGATCTTGCCCGCGTCGGCCGTCCGGTAGCCCTCGAGGATCTCCACTGTCGTCGTCTTCCCGGCGCCGTTCGGCCCGAGCAACCCGAACACCTCGCCACGCTCGACCTCGAGGTCGATCCCGCAGACAGCCTTGATCGGCCCGTACGCCTTCCGCAGGCCCCTGACGGAAATTGCTGCGCTCACGCTGCGCCGGTCTCGATCACGATCTCCGCCGTCCCGGCGACCGGGAATCCGGGATCGACACCCGTGAGCGCGAGCAGGATCCCCGAGCAGTCGGGCTGGTGGCCGACCGTCACGACCGGGCCCGCAAGACCAGCGACCGCCTCGACGAGCGCTGCCGCGGTGCAACCCGGTGCGAGCCTGCTATCCACGAGCAGCTGCGCCCCGAGGCGGTCGGCGATCGCTTCGCCCGTCTGCCTCGCACGGAGGAGCGGGCTGGCGAGAACCGTTGCTGGGAGGTCGTCCCCGGACGCGAGCGACTCGGCGAGCGCGAATGCCTGTGCGAGCCCTCGAGTCGAGAGCGCTCTCGACTCGTCCGGCTCTCCGGGGACGGCTTCTGCGTGGCGGCAGACGTGGACGTGCATCGCGGCCCGAGAATAGATGCGGTTGCCGGTATGAATCGCGGGATGCCGACTCTCCGCTACGTCATCTGCGACGTATTCACCGACCGACCTCTCACGGGCAACCAGTTGGCGGTGTTCACCGACGGCCGGGAGGCCGACGACTCCCTCATGCAGTCGCTCGCACTCGAGGTCGGGTTCTCCGAGACCGTCTTCGTCTTGCCCGCGGTACGCGGCGGGACAGCGCGGATCCGGATCTTCACGCCGCATGAGGAGCTGCCGTTCGCCGGCCACCCGACCCTCGGGACCGCGTTCGTACTCGCCGCGCCACTCTCGCTCGGGGTGATCGAGCTCGAGACCGGCGTCGGAACCGTGCCGGTCTCCCTCGAACGTGACTCTTCCGGCCGCA
>CAYXAS010000006.1:45194-52753 GCA_964461665.1 uncultured Gaiellales bacterium | reverse complement strand
GAGACCGGCGTCGGAACCGTGCCGGTCTCCCTCGAACGTGACTCTTCCGGCCGCATCGTGTTCGGTCGGATGCGCCAGCCGGTTCCCGCGGTGACGCCAGCCGCCGATCCTGCCGCGGTGCTTGCGGCCGTCGGCGCAACGCGCTCGGTGCTGCCCGTGGAGCTCTACGACAACGGCGTGCTGCACCTCGTGGTCACGCTCGGCTCGCCGGAGGAGGTCGCCGCGCTCCGGCCCGACCGTGAGGCGGTAGCCGCGCTTGGTGTCACCGGAGTGAACTGTGTCGCGCCTGCTGGTGATCGCTGGCGGACACGCATGTTCTGGGCGCACGGCGAGGACGCCGCGACCGGGTCGGCCGCCGGGCCGATCGCATGCCATCTCGCACGACACGAGCAGATCCCGTGGGGCGAGGAGATCGTCCTCGATCAGGGTCTCGAGCTCGGTCGACCGTCGCGCCTCCACGCGCGTGCCGACGGCGCAGACGGGCTGATCGAGGCGGTCGAGGTCGGTGGCGCGGCTGTGATCGTCGCCCGGGGCGAGTTCAGGCTGTAACTGTCTCTCCCGCCGCATCCCTGCGGCGGCGGAGCATGATCGTGACGAGCGCGCACGCAGCCTCGGCGGCCGCTACCGGCGGGGTGCCATCGAGCCGCGCGATCGCATAGGCGACCATGAACGCATCGCCCGCCCCGGTTGTCTCCACCCCCGTCACAGGCGATGCGGGAACCGCCGTCGGGCTGCCATCGACCCACATGGTGACGCCCCGCTCCCCGAGCGTCTCCACCACCTCCGCAACGCCGAGCGCCCGCGCGGACGCTGCGTCGAACACCCCACCCGCGATGACGCGTGCCTCCTCTTCCGAGAGCTTCAGCACCGAAACGGGATCGAGCACGGCGGGGTCGAATGCGGCGTCCTGTACGAGCGGCCCGAGACCAGGAACCCGGACGAGCCCCTGCCCGTCGAGCGACAGGCGCCGTCCACCCGCCGCGAAGGCGGCGAGGGTAGCGGGGCCAAAATCGGACCGCGTCAGCGGGGCGACGTGCACCCAGCCCACGGCGGCGCCGAGTCTTCCCGCATCCGCCGGCCCCCATGCGTCGCCCAGCGCCGTGACGCGGCTCTCCCGTTGGCCGTCGCGGTGCTCGTGTTCGAAGGCCGTCGTGACCGGTGACGGGAGGATCTCGACCTCCACATTCGCCGCCGCAAGTTCAGCCGCGAACGACGCGATGTCGGCCTCGGCGGAGCGGGCGAGGATGCGGCCACCGCGACCCAGCAGTCGGAAGGCATCGGCAGCGAACACGGGGCATCCGCCTGCACGCCGCGCTTCGCCGTCGATCGTGTCGTGGGCGAGGCTGCCGACGACCGCGACGACGGACCGTGCGCTCACACCCGACTGCGGCGGCGTGAGATCACGCACACCGTCAGGGCCAGCGCGAACGACACGACAAACGCGGGCACCGTCGCCCCGAAACCCCAGCCGGGAGGATCGAGTCGCTCGACGAGAGCGACCCAGCCCGACGGCCCGGTCGGCTGGAGCCACTGGTAGACCGCGAACCCGGTAACCCACGCTGCGATGCAGCCGGGCCGCCACGCACGCGCGGCGAGGACCGCGGCCGGGTCATAGGAGCGACCCGCGGCCAGCCAGTCGGCGACGAGTAGTGCGAACAGCGGCACGAACAGCGAGCCGAGAAGGAAGAGGAACGATTCGAACGCGCCGAAGTCGAGGATCAACGCCCCCACCGTCGCGATCGCCGCCGCGACACCCACCAGCATGCGCTGCGATGCCCGCGGCGCGACGTTCTGGGTCGAAACCCCGGCCGAATAGATGTTCGCAAACGCCTCGTCAACCTCGGTCGCGGTGAGCGCGAGGAGCGCGAGCGCCGCCGCGAGCCCGCCGGCGACGACGGCCGCGGGAAGCGACGACGGGTCGGAGAGGTCGCGGGAGAGGAACAGCACGGCGCCGAGCGCGAGCAGCCACGCGTCGGGCACGAGGTAGCCGAGCCCCGTGCCCCAGAAAGCGCCGCGCCGCGTGCGCGAGAACCGCGTGTAGTCGGCGACGAGCGGCACCCACGAGACGGTGATCCCGACCACGAGGTCGATCCCCTGCCACGCGGTCAACCCTCCATCCGCCTCGCGGCCCCACAGCGCGCCGAGGTCAGCGCCATCGAGCGCCCACCACGTCAGATAGACGAGCGCCACGGGCATCGCAACCCCGACGACCCGTCGCAGAACACGGCGCACGAGACCTACCGGCCCGGCGATCGCGAGCAGCCACGCAAGCGTGCCGAAGACGACCGTCCACGCCCATTGCGCCCGAACCCCGATCAGCTCCTCCGAGAGCGCGGCGGCAGCGGTCGCGATCACCAGCAGCTCGAACGTCGCCCAGCCGAGGCACTGCACGACATTCACCGCGGTCGGGATCGCCGAGCCGCGGCGTCCGAGCGGTGCCCGGAGCAACGCCATCGCCGGAAGCCGGGTGTCCGCCCCGATCAGGGCTGCGGTCGCGAGCATCGCGTTGCCGATCACCGCTCCAACCGCAATCGCCACGAGCGCTCCGGGGAGCGAGAGCGCCGGAACGAGATAGGCCCCCGTGACGAGCACCAGGAGCGAGACACCGAGGTTGCCCCACAGGAGGCCGGTGTCGAAGGCGCCGAGCACCCGGAGTCGCTCGGGAACCGGATCGATCCCCCAGGCAGGGAACCGCTCTCGGCTCATGCCTCACCCCTGCGGGACGCGCGCAGCCGCGCTTTCCGTGCACGCACCGCCGGCACGGCACGGACAGCCGCGATCCACGTGTACACGAGCCCTATCGCGGCGAGTCCGAGTGCGAACCCGATCCGCTTCCGCCTCTGCATGCCCTCATCCTACGGTGGTCGTAGGGGCATACTCGTCGCATCGTGGCCACGCAGAACCGAGACCGACAGTGAGCCGTGCGGCGCGCGACCGCGTCGAGGCGATCCGCCCGTACCTGGAGCGGGCGCTGCACGACGAGAGTTTCCGGAAAGATCTCCGGGAGGCCCTTCAGGCGGCGCGTGACCTTTACGGGCCAATCGCGGAGGAGGGGGCGACTGCTGCACCACGACGGAAACGACTCGCCGATCTCCGCATCCAGGATCACCTGCGGCGGGCGCTTGAGGATCTCGTCGGCGACGCCGATGCGACGCCTGGTAGACGGCGCAGGCTCCACGGTGGGCAGAAGATGCTGCTCGTCGCAGGGCTGGTTGCGGGCGTGCTCTACAACCCGTGGACCGGAGCGAAGACCCGTGAGCGCCTCCTCGATCTACTGGCGGGTCACGACGACCTGCAGCCGCGAGAGACGGCCGACTAGACGGCGGGCGACGGCCGACGCATGCAGCGCACGACCATCTGTGCGGCGACCGCGAGCAGCAGTACGCCGAAGACCCTTCGCAACACCTCCTCGTCGAGGCGCCGTGCGACCTCGACTCCCACCACGACCCCGGTGATCGAGGCTACTCCCAGCGTCACCGCGGCCCGGGCGCGCAACGTGCCCCTCGCGCGGCTCCGCACGACACCGACCGCTGCGGTCGGAACGATCGCGAGCAGCGATGTTGCCGCGGCCTCCACCTGACCGAGCCCCAGCGCAACGAGCGCGGGCACGAACAGGATCCCGCCGCCGACGCCGAAGAGGCCGGACAGCACTCCCGCAAGGCCACCGAGCACGAGCGCGAGGATCACCGTCGTCGTGCTCATCCCACGAGCATCCAGACGCCGACGACGGCGAGGAGCGCGGCGAATGCAAGCGTGAGCGCCCGACCCGAGAGCCGCTGTTGCAGCGTCATGCCAGCCACCGCGCCGAGTACCGCCGGGATGCCGACCAGCAGCGCGTACCAGGGTCTGACCTCACCGACAACCGCCCAGTACGTCGCCCCCGCGAGTGCGGTGATCAGGATCGCGCCCAGGGACGTTGCCGTGGCCACGTGTGCGCGGTACCCGAGGAACGCGATCAGCAGCGGCACCACGAGGATCCCACCGCCAACACCGAGGAGCGCGGAGAACGCGCCCGCGACGACGCCAAAGACAACGAGCCGCGCTGTCACGGCTGCGCGTCCCCGAGCGCGTCAGCGGCGCTGCGCCGCAGCACATCCCACGCGTGCCGCACGTCGTCCTCCGTCGTCCGGTAGTTGCCGATTGCAAGCCGGAGCACCATCCGACCGTCGAGCACGGCGTGCGAGATGAACGCTTCGCCGGACGCGTTCACCCTGCGCATCACCTCCTCGTTCAGGGCATCCGTCCCATCGAGACGGAAACAGACGAGCGAGAAGGGGTGTGCCGCAGAAATCTCCCAGCCCGGCTCGGCCTCGACCCACGCCGCAAAAGCGTCAGCCAGGCGCACGTGTTCGCGGATCCGTTCGCGCAGCCCCTCTGCTCCGAGACACCGTATGACCGCCCAGAGCTTGAGCGCACGGAAGCGCCGGCCAAGCGGCACGGACACTTCGCTCAGGTTCAGTGCGTCATCCGGTGACCGGAGATACTCGGGGACGAGGCTGAAAGCGCGCCGGAAGTCCTCGACCCGCCTCGTCCAGAGCACGGAACAGTCCATCGGGACGCCCAGCCACTTGTGCGGGTTGACGACCACCGAGTCGGCCTCCTCCCAGCCCGCGAACAGCGGTCGGAACTCGTCGCACATCGCAGCCGGCCCCGCGTAGGCGGCATCCACGTGGAGCCAGACGCCCTCCGCCGCACACCGCGCGGCAATCGCAGCGGTCTCGTCGATCGCGGTCGAGGCGGTCGTCCCGATCGTCGCGACGACCGCGCAGACGCCGTCGAGGTCCATGTCGGCGGCGCGCATCGAATGGCTCGCGTCGGGCGCGATCTTGCGTAGCTCGAGCTCCAGCAGGCGGCACGCCTTCTCGATCGACGAGTGCGCCTGCATCGAGGCGACGACGACCCGGCGACCGGGGGCCGCCGCACGCGCCGCAGCGAGCGCAGCGAGCGTGCTTGTCGAGGCGCTGTCCTCGATGTGGCCATGCATCTCTGCGGGCAGCCCGAGCAGCTCCCGCAACCAGCCGGTCGAGACTTCTTCGAGCTCCTGGAGCGCGGGTGATGTCCGCCAGAGGACACCTATCTGATTGAGACCCGCGATCAGGAGCTCTGCCAGCACCCCTGACTCGGTCGCCGTATTCGCGAAGTACGCGAAGAACCGCGGGCTCTGCCAGTGGGTAAGCCCGGGCGCGAGGATCCGGTCGAGGTCGGCGACGACCTCGGAGAACGACTCGGGGAGCTCGGGCGCCGACCGTGGGAGCGCGGAGCGGATCGCACCCGGCTCGACCTGCGCGAGAACCGGTAGCTCGCGGACGCCTTCGAGGTAGCGCGCGACCCAGTCCACGGCCGCGTACCCGTCCTCCCTGAAGCCCGTCACCTGCGCATCTTCGCGATCGCTGGCCAGTCACGGGTGTTCAGCACCTGTTCGCGTGTCAGCCACGCTCGGCGGGCCTGTGCGATCCCGAGTTCGACGTGATCGAAGTGGCTGGTCGCATGCGCATCGGTCGTGACCGGAACGAGAACGCCTGCCTCGCCAGCGACGCGTGCGTGAACATCCCGAAGGTCGAGCCGGTCGGGAGAACTGTTGATCTCCAACGCCGTGCCCGTGGCGACGGCCGCCTCGACGATCCGCTCGATCTCGACCTCGGAGCCGTGGCGACGGCCGATCAGTCGCCCTGTCAGGTGGCCGACACAGTCCACGTGCGGGTTCTCGATCGCCGAGAGCACCCTCTCGGTCGGGGAGCGGTCGAACGCCTGATGGATGGAGGCGACCACCCAGTCGAGCTGCACGAGCAGCTCGTCCGGAACATCGACCGACCCGTCCACGCGGATGTTCGCCTCCACTCCCCGGAGCACGCGGAACGGTGCGACCCTCGCGTTGACAGCGGCGATCTCCTCCCACTGCGCCTCGAGCCGCCCGTCACGGAGGTAGTGCGAATGGTCGGTGAGACAGAGGAATCGGTAGCCGCGCGCCCGAGCGGCGGCGACCATCTCCTCGATCGTCGCCTTCCCGTCCGATGACCACGTCGAGTGACAGTGCATCTCACCCCGGAGATCGGACTCCTCCACGAGAACGGGCAGCGTCCCGGCCCGTGCCGCCTCGAACTCTCCGGCGTTCTCGCGCAACTCCGGCGGCACGAATGCGTAGCCGAGGTACCGGTACAGCGACTCCTCGGTCGCGAACCGCATCGTCTCGCCCGTCGCGACGACGGTGACGCCGTATTCGGACATCGAGAGACCGCGTCGCTGCGCCTCCTCTCGGAGAGAGACGTTGTGCTCCTTCGAGCCTGTGAAGTGCAGCAGGAGAGAGCCATAATCGCCGGGCGCGACGACGCGGAGGTCGAGCCGGGCACCGCGCGACGTGATCACCGTCGCCTTCGTCTCGCCGTGAGCGACGACCTCGAGCACCCCGGGGAGTGCGACGAAGTGGGCGGTGAGCGCCGCCGGATCGTCGGAGGTCGCGATCACATCGAGGTCGCGGAACGTCTCCCTGCGGCGGCGGACACTTCCCGCCTCGGACACTGCGATGGCGGCAGGGTGGGCGCGGAGTGCATCGACGACCGCACGCACGATGGGGAGCCCGGTGCCGAGCAGGCCCCGTCGCTCCGGCTCCTCGCCGATGCCTCGGGCGAGCGCCTGCAGCAGCTTCTCCTCGCCGCGCGGGCCGATCCCGGCGTGGCCCCGCACACGCCGTGCAGATGCAGCCTCCTGCAGCTCCTCCAACGTGGTGACACCGACCTCGCGCCAGAGCCGGGCGGCGGTCTTCGCCCCGATGCCCGGAAGTCGCAGGAACGCGGTGACACCCTCCGGGACGTCGGCCCGTCGCTTCTCGAGCGCTTCGATCTTCCCGGTTTCTGCGAGCTCCACGATCTTCTGCTCGGTCGTCTTTCCGATCCCGGGCAGCTCCTTCGCCTTCCCTGCGAGCGCGAGCTCCGTCACCGACGCTGCGGTGTCCAGGACGCGGGCGGCCGCACGCCTGTACGCCTGCACGCGGAACCCATCCTCGCCGAGGATCTCCGACAGGTCGGCGAGCAACTCCAGCGCCTCCGCCACCTGCCTGTTCCCGGGGGGGCCGGTCACGCCGACGATCATAGGTTCCGGCAGGATCACGCCATGCGCGCCGTCGTCTGCCTCCCCACATACAACGAACTCGACAACCTCGACCCGATGCTGCGCGCGCTCGGGCAGGTGCTCGATCTCGCCCGCGACCGCGTCCTTGTGATCGACGACGGGTCGCCGGACGGCACCGGGGAACTCGCGGACAGGCTGGCGGCCGAGCTTCCGTGGGTCAGCGTGCTCCACCGCACGACCAAGCAGGGGCTCGGCCCCGCGTACATCGCCGGTTTCCGCCGGGCTCTCGCGGACGGAGCGGAGCTCGTGCTCGAGATGGACTGCGATTTCTCGCACGATCCGGCCGCGGTACCGCAGCTGATCGACGCCTGCGAGCGCGGGGCAGATCTCGCGCTCGGATCACGGTATGTCGCGGGCGGCGCAGTCGAGAACTGGGGACTCGTCCGCAGGGTCGTGTCGCGCGGCGGGTCGCTGTACGCACGCTGCGTACTCGG
>CAYXAS010000006.1:0-45184 GCA_964461665.1 uncultured Gaiellales bacterium | reverse complement strand
CCACGACCTGACCGGTGGATTCAAGTGTTTCCGCGCCGACGCGCTCCGGCAGATCGATCTCGACGCGATCGCTGCGCGTGGCTACGGCTTCCAGATCGAGGGCACCTACCGCATTCTCCGCGCGGGGCTCCGCGTCGTCGAGGTGCCGATCGTGTTCTCCGATCGGCGGGTCGGGGAGTCGAAGATGAGCACGGGGATCGTGACCGAGGCGATGCGTGAGGTGCCGTTGCTGCGGCTCCGAGCCCTCCGCGGACGGCTCTGAAACTCGCGGGGCGGCGGTAGGCTCGACCCGTGGAGCGGGTCACCGATGCGTGCTTCGCCGAGGAGGTACTCGAGTCCGAGCTTCCGGTGATCGTGCATTTCACCGCGCCGTGGTGTCGTCCCTGTCGCCATCTCGAGCCGGTGCTCCGCGAGTTCGCTGACGGGCTCGGCGGACGGGCACGCCTCGTCTCACTCGACGTCGACGAGAACGTGGGAGCACCATCGCGGTACGGCGTACTGACGGTGCCGACCGTGATCCTCTTCTCCGCCGGGGAGCCGCAGGCGCGGGTGCTCGGCCTGCGGCCCTCCCGCCACTACGCGGAGGCGTTCGCGGCGGTGCTCGGCTGACCGACCAGACTAGGCCGTCGCTCCCGCCCGATGCGGTAGAGGTCGCGTACCGCGGCGACGAGCCACCTGCGGCGGGCCGCCACCAACCGCTCCCCCGGCTCCATCCCCGGGTGGCAGCGGCGCTCGACCGGCGTGGCATCACCGGCCTCTGGTCGCATCAGGCCGAACTCCACGAACTTGCGACGTCAGGTCGCCACGCGATCGTGACGACCGGGACCGCCTCGGGAAAGTCTCTCGCGTTCACCCTCCCCGTGCTCGAGGCGGTGGCGTGCGAACCCCATTCGCGTGCCCTCCTCCTCTATCCGACGAAGGCGCTGGCCCAGGACCAGGCCCGGTCCCTCGCTGCGTATCGCCTCGAGGGCCTGCGTGTCGCGATCTACGACGGCGACACCCCGGTCGCCGGTCGCGCGACGATCAGGCGAACCGCGAACGTGCTGCTCAGCAATCCGGACATGCTCCACGTCGGGGTACTCCCACACCACGATCGCTGGGGGGATTTTCTCCACAACCTTCGCTACGTCGTGGTGGACGAGGCACACGTCTACCGCGGCGTTTTCGGGTCGCACGTCGGCAACGTTCTCCGCCGGCTGCGGCGGCTCGCGGCAGCGTACGGAGCCGACCCCGTGTTCCTGCTCGCGTCCGCGACCGTCGCCAACCCGGCGGTGCTCGCCCGCGGTCTGACAGGGCTCGAGACCGTCGTCGTTGACGAGGACACCTCGTCGCGGATGGGCCGGACGGTCGTCCTCTGGAACCCCGAGGTGATCGATGCGGATCTCGGGACGCGTGCGAGTCCGCTCGGGGACGCCGCACGCCTCCTCGCGACGTTCGCCGAACAGGGCCTTCGGACGATCTGCTTCACGCGGAGCCGTCGGGCCGCGGAGCTTGTGCATCGGCTCGCCAGCGATCGGCTTCCAGGGGAACTCGCCCGGCGCCTCAGCCCGTACCGCGCGGGTTACACGCCGGAGCAGAGGAGAGAGATCGAGCGGCGACTGGTGGACGGCGAACTCCTCGGCGTCGTCGCAACCGACGCCCTGGAGCTCGGGATCGACGTGGGGGATCTCGACTGCGCGATCTCCGTCGGGTTCCCCGGCACGGTCGCCTCACTCCGCCAGCAGTGGGGTCGAGCCGGCCGTCGGGGGCCCGGGCTCGCGGTGCTCATCGCTGGCGAGGACGCGCTCGACCAGTTCTTCATGCGCGAGCCCGAGGCGTTGCTCAGCCGGAGGGTCGAGGCCGCAATCCTCGACCCGACGAGTCCCCGGATCCTCGACCCGCACGTTCTCGCGGCTGCCTACGAGGGGCCCATCTCCGCCGACGACGCCGCGACCCTCGGAGAGGACGCGATTGCACGTGCGGCGCTGCTCCCGGAGCTCCGGGCGACACCGGCCGGCTATGTCTGGGCGGGGCGCGACCACCCGGCAGCGCGGGTTTCGCTCCGCTCGACCGACCCGGACACGCTCACGATCGTCGTCGAGGAGACGGGTGCCGTGCTCGGGTCGATCGAGCGGGGACGGGCGTTCTCGACGGTGCACGAGGGGGCGGTGTATCTCCATCTCGGCGACCAGTGGCTCGTGACCGCGCTCGATCTCGAGGCGCGCGCGGCGGTCGTGCGTCCCGCGCAGGTCGACTGGTTCACACAGGCGCGGAAGGACAGCCGGACGATCATCGACGAGACGCTCGTAGTCGAGCGGGTCTCAGGCGTCGAACTCCATCTCGGTCGAGTCACGGTCATCGAGCAGGTGACCGGGTACCAGCGTCGTGGGCTTCCGGATGGCGGTGTTCTCGACACGACGCCCCTCGACCTTCCGGAGGTCTCGTTCACGACGGAGGGGGTCTGGTTCTCGCCCTCGGCGGAACTGCTGGAGTCCTTCGAGACGATGCCCGCGCTCCTCGCGACGCTCCATGCTGCCGAGCATGCGCTCATCTCGATGCTTCCGCTCCGCGCGATGTGTGACCGGTGGGATATCGGGGGGCTCTCGACGAACATCCACCCCCAGACGGGTCTCCCCACAGTGTTTGTGCACGAGGGGCATGCGGGAGGTGTAGGGCTCGTGGAGCGGGGCTTCGAGCACTTCTCCGGCTGGGTCGCGGACACCGCTCGAATGCTCGACGGCTGCCACTGCCATGACGGCTGCCCGTCGTGCGTTCAGAGCCCGAAGTGCGGCAACCTCAACGAGTGTCTCGACAAGAAAGGCGCCCGTACGCTGCTCCGGCGGATGGCCGCCCACCCGGAAACCACCACCCGGCGTTGACGGCCCTGTCCCTGTTGACCGTGTCCTCCGCAGGCAACGTCCGACGGGTGAAGAGCCTGCAAATCGGGGTCGCTCCCGCTGGGGGATAACCCTGTGGAACGTGTGGAAAACCCGCGAGGAGCGAGTGTCAGGCTGGTTCGGCGAGAACACCCATCGCGCGGAACTTCGCACGACGCTCGAGGCGCAGCCGGTCGGCTGGAATCCGCTCGAGATCATCCAGATGGGCGATCACGGCAGCCTTGAGCAGCAGCGCAGCCGCCCCGTGGTCGAGATGGGCCCCGCCCTCCGGCTCCGCGACAACGTCGTCGATCACTCCGAGTTCGAGAGAGTGCCGCGCGTCAGGCCTGAACGCTGCGGCGGCCTTCTTTGCCTGTGAACCGTCGCGCCAGAGAATCGCCGCGCAGCCCTCGGGAGAGATCACCGAGTAGATCGCGTGCTCCTGCATCAGCACGCGATCAGCGGTGGCAATCGCAATCGCGCCGCCGGACCCTCCCTCCCCGATGATCACCGCAACGGTGGGGATCCGCAGTCGTACCATGGCCGCCTGCGACCGTGCAATCGCGCCACCCTGGCCGTGCTGCTCCGCCGCGACACCGGGGTACGCGCCGGGAGTGTCCACGAGTGTGACCAGCGGGAACCCGTGCCGGTCGGCGAGATCCATCGCACGCATCGCCTTCCGGTAGCCCTCCGGGTATGCCATTCCGAAGCTGCGCCGGTTGCGCTCCTTGATGTCGCGACCCTTCTGGTGCCCCACGAGGACGACGGTGCGGTCCGCGAGACGGCCGATCCCCGCGACGATCGCCGGATCGTCCATCCGCGCACGGTCGCCGTGGAGCTCGAACCAGTCGTCGAGGATCCGTTCGACGTAGTCGAGCGTGTACGGCCGCTCCTGATGGCGTGCGAGCTCGACCGAGCGCCATGTCTCCTCGTCGCTCGTGTCCTCCCGAACCCGCTCGAACTGGCGCTGGAGCCGCTCCATCTCCGCCGAGACGCGCGTGTCGCCGAGCAGCTTGACGCGGGCCAGCTTCGCGATCCGGTCGCGCAGCCCATCCTCTGCCTCGCGGGTCACGCGGGCGCTCCGAAGAGGCGCAGGAGGCGTGCAAGCATGGGACGCAGCTCCACGCGCGGAACGACCGCGTCCACGTGCCCGAACCGGAGGTTCGACTCGGCGAGACCGAAGTCGTCCGGGAGCTTCTCCCTGGTCGTCTGGGAGACGACGCGCGGCCCTGCGAACGACATCAGCGCACCCGGCTCCGCGAGAATCACGTCACCGAGCGACGCGTAGCTCGCCAGGAGCCCGCCCGTTGTCGGGTGGGCCAGCACCGAGAGCAGCGAGCCGCCACGTTCGTGGAGCTCGTCCACCGCGCACACCGTCTTCGGGAGCTGCATCAGGGAGAGGATCCCCTCCTGCATCCGCGCGCCGCCGGAGGACGAGACGGATACGACCGGAACCCCGTCATCGGCCGCGGTGTCGCAGGCCCGGGCGAACTTCTCGCCGACGACGCTGCCCATCGACCCGCCCATGAAGGTGAAGTCCATCACCGCGAGCACGCAACGGCGCCCGGCGATCGAGCCCCGGCCGGTCACGATCGCGTCACCGAGCCCCGTCGAGAGCTCCGCTTCCGCAAGGCGCTCGGTGTAGGGCCTGAGATCGAAGAAGCCGAGGGGATCGGCCGAACGGAGATGGGCGTCGAGCTCGGAAAAACTTCCGTCATCCACGAGTTGTGCGATCCGCGTCCGCGCGGTCACCGGAAAGTGGGCACCGCAATGCGGGCACACGCGTAGGTACGTGTCGAGCTCGTCATCGCGGTAGTGCGACCCGCAGCCGCGGCACGTGTTCGGATGAGCCTTCGCGGGCGCCGAAGGCGGCTCCGCCTTCTTGTGTTCGATCGAGACATCGATCCGGCCGTGCTCGGACATCGGTACCAAGTCTAGTCCCGCGTCGGAGGACTCCCGCGGACGCGGCGGCCGGGGTCAGAGCCCGGCTGCAGCAACGAGGCGCTGGAGCACCTCGGGATCGGACTCCGGGAGGAGGCCTGTGAGCCCGACGCCGACGATGGGACAACCCGACGCGGCGATGCACCGGAGCGTCGCTTCCGCCTCCGCGAGCGTCGGCGCGCCCGGTTCGGGCATGAAACACGCGAGCTCTTCAGGGGCAAGCACGTCCGCGTCGAACGCAATGTAGACCGCGTCCGCGTCCGCAAGCACTCGGGCGTAGTTGTCGTCGATCCCGTGGAGCGACATGAACACCGTCTCCGGCGGGTCGAGAGCGCGGGCGCCGATCAGCGCGACGCGATGCGCGGCAACCGAGCCCTCATCGATCGCGATCCGAAGCGGCATCCCCCACTGGTTCCCGGACGGGGAGGTCTCGGGAGTGTTCAGGTCACCGTGCGCGTCGAACCACACGACGGCGAGGCGCTCGTGACGCACCGCGAGACCGCGGATCGCGCCGATGTGGGAGCAGCAGCAACCCCCGACGACCAGCGGGCGATCGGGAAGCGTCGCGGCGAGCTCGGACGCCGTCTCCTCCAGGGTCGGCCGGTCGATCACGCACGCGCCCGGGTACGGGAGCGGCACATGCGCCGCAGCGGCCATCGCCTCGCCGCCGACGCCCCGAGCAGTGGGTACGCGGACGACCTCGATCGGCGCGGTCACTCGCCGTGCCAACGCCGAAACACGACGCAGGCGTTGTGACCACCGAAGCCGAAGGAGTTCGAGACGACAACCTCGACCTGCTGGCGACGCGCCTCGTTCGGGATGTAGTCGAGGTCGCACGTCGGGTCTGCGACTTCCTGGTTGATTGTCGGGGGCAGGATCCCGTCGCGGAGCGCGAGGATCGAGAAGCTCGCCTCGATCGCGCCCGCGGCACCGAGACAGTGACCGGTCGCTCCCTTGGTCGATGAGATCGGGGTGCGATACGCCTTGTCCTCTCCCAGCGCGACCTTGAGAACGCGGGTCTCACCCGAGTCACCTGCGGGCGTCGAGGTGCCGTGCGCGTTCACGTACCCGACGTCCTCGGGCGTGATCCCCGCGTCCGCGAACGCCATCGTCATCGCGCGCGCTGGGTTCTCGCCCGTCGGGTCGGGGTCCGAGACATGGTTCGCGTCCGATGAGACGCCGTACCCGAGCAGCTCGGCGTAGATCTTTGCGCCGCGCGCCTTTGCGCGCTCGAGCTCCTCGAGCACGAGGACGGCGGACGCCTCACCCATCACGAATCCGTCCCGTTCTCCGTCGAACGGACGCGAGCCGCGTTTCGGATCGTCGTTCCGGCGGGAGATGGCCCGCATCGCACAGAAGCCGGCGATCGCAACGCGGGAAACCGGAGCCTCAGCGCCGCCGCAGAACATCACGTCAGCGCGGCCCAACCGGATCGCATCGAGCCCGTCGCCGATTGCCATGTTCGATGCCGCGCAGGCGGAGCATTCCGCGAGAAGCGGCCCCCGCGTCCCGAGTTCCATCGAGACCCAGCCTGCTGCGAGATTCGGGATGATCTGGACGATCGAGAACGGGCTCACTCGGTCGGCGCCACGAGTGTTCAGCACCTCGACGCAGGCCTCGAACGACTTCAGACCACCGATCCCCGTGGCGATCGCCGCGCCGACACGGTCGGGTGCGTCCGCGATCCGGACCCCCGAGTCCGCCTCCGCCTGCCGGGCGGCGGCGAGCGCGAGGTGCGTGAAGCGATCCATCCTCCGCGCCGCCTTCAGATCGACGTACTGCCCGAGGTCGAGGTCCTTCACTTCGCACGCGAAGTTCGCGGGGAACCCGCTCGGGTCGAACTGGGTGATCGGCCCGGCGCCCGACTCGCCCGCCACGAGTGCCTTCCAGCTGTCCTCCAGCGTGTTGCCGAGCGGGCTCACCATCCCGATCCCTGTGATCACAACCCGCCGCAATCCGTTCCGCCCCGTCATGGCCACCTACATCCCCAGGCCGCCATCCACGTGGAGCACCGCTCCCGTGATGAACGCAGCCTCGTCGGAACACAGAAATCGCACGGCGCCCGCGACATCGCCTGGCTCGCCGAGCCGCCCAAGCGGCGTCGCAGCCAGCATCGCACTCCTCGCCGCATCGGGGAGGACGTCGGTCAGCCGCGTCTGGACGTACCCGGGCGCAACGACATTCGCGCGGACTCCGCGCGCGCCGAGCTCGCGCGCCAGCGACTTGGTCAGCCCGATGATCCCGGCCTTCGAGGCCGCGTAGTTCGTCTGGCCTGGGTTACCGTGAACGCCGACGATCGACGAGACGTTCACGATCGAGCCGGAGCGCCGCCGCATCATCCCGCGCGACGCCGCGCGACAGGTGAAGAACGTCGAGCCCAGGTTCGTGCGGATCACCGTCTCCCAGTCGTCGTCCGACATCCGCACGATCAGGCCGTCACGTGTCAGCCCCGCATTGTTGACGAGGATGTCGATCTCCCCCGCCTCCTCGACGAGCGCCTGCGCGGCTGCAGCGTCCGAGAGATCCGCCTGGATCGCCCGGCCACCGACCTCCGTCGCGACGGCCCCCGCTTCCTCGGCGCCGCTCAGGTAGGAGACGACGACCTCCGCGCCCGCTCGGTGGAGCTCCAGCGCGATCGCACGGCCGATCCCGCGTGAGCCGCCCGTGACGAGCGCAAGCTTCCCTTCGAGCGAACAGAAGCTCATGGTGTCGCCAGCACTTCTCGGGCGCGGTCGAGGCTCGCGAGATCGTTGACCGAAATCGCCCGGACATTCCGGTCAATCCGTTTCACGAGACCGGAGAGGACGGTTCCGGGACCGACTTCGACGAACGTCGTCACACCGTCCCGGACAAGGGCCGTGACGGCCTGAGTGAACCGCACCGGCGCCGTCAACTGGTCAATCAACAGCCCGGCGAGGCGCTCTGACGGCTCGAGCTCTGCGGTCACCGTGGACATGAACGGGACCGCAAGCGCTGACATCTCGGCCCGTGCGATCGCCGGGCGCAGCGTCTCCGCCGCACGGGCGACGAGCGGGCTGTGGAACGCGCCTGTCACCTTCAGCTTCACCGCGCGTCGGGCACCGATGTCTTCCGCCCGCGCACAGCACTCGTCCACAGCGCTGTTCTCGCCGGAGATCACGATCTGGCCGGGGCAGTTGTAGTTCGCGGGCCACACACCCGGAATCGTGTCGCACAGCGCCTCGATCTGGCCATCCGCGAGCCCGAGGATCGCGGCCATCGCGCCGGGAGTCTCGCGTGCTGCAGCGCCCGTTGCGATCCCTCGCTCGCGGACGAGACCGATCGTCGGCCCTGCTGCGAGCGCACCGCCGGCCGAGAGCGCAGCGAACTCCCCCACCGAGTGGCCAACCACGACGTCGGGACGCAGCCCCTCCGCGGCGAGCGCCGCGAGGATCGCCAGCGATGTCGCGACGAGCGTCGGCTGCTGCACTTCCGTCTCGATGAGATCCTCCAGCGGGGCAGTGAATGACAGCCCCGCGAGATCCATCCCCGTTGCTTCGCTCCCGGCGCGGTACACGTCCATCGCCGTCGGGAACGCCTCTGCGAGCTCGCGACCCATCCCGGCTTCCAGCGAGCCCTGTCCGGGAAAGCAGAATGCGACCTTGCTCACGCGGCCCTCGGGTCCGACCACTCAAGCAGCGCCGAGCCCCAGGTGAGACCTGCGCCCATCCCGGTCATCAGCACGAGTGACCCGTTGCGCAGCCGACCATCGGCCCGCGCGTCGGCGAGTGCCAGTGGAATCGACCCCGATGATGTGTTGCCGTACCGATCGACGTTCACCACCGTCTTCTCGACAGGGATGCCCAGTTTCGCACCCGCATGATCGATGATCCGCTTGTTCGCCTGGTGCGGGACATAGACATCGATGTCGTCGACCGTCTTGCCACAGTGGCCAAGGATCGCTTCGGCCGACGAGACCATCACGCGCGTTGCGAATCGGAAGACCTCGCGGCCGTTCATCTTGATCTTCGACTGCCCCGCGGGGAACCGGCGAGAGCCACTGCCCGGCAGGCAGAGGTGGTCACCGCCGGCGCCGTCGGCGCCGAGCTCGAATCCGAGAAAGCCGCCGTGCTCCACGTGCTCCATCACCACGGCACCCGCCCCGTCACCGAACAGCACCAGCGTCGAGCGGTCCTCCCAGTCCAGGATCTTCGAGAGCACATCGCCACCGACCACGAGGGCGCGCTGCGCGAGACCCGATGCGAGCATCGCGTGCGCCTGTGCGACCGCGTAGACGAACCCGGTGCAGCCGGCCAGCAGGTCATATGCGGCCGCGTTCGGCATTCCAAGCTCGTTCGCCAGGAGTGCGGAGGCCGTCGGAAAGATCATGTCTGGGGTCACGGTCGCGCAGATCAGGAGGTCGATCGACTCGGGCTCGACCCCGGCGTCCGCGAGTGCGGCGAGCGCTGCGGGGCGTGCAATGTCCGTCAGGGCCTCGTCGGGACCGGCGATCCGTCGCTCCCGGATCCCCGTCCGCTCCACGACCCACTCGTCGGTGGTCTCCACGAAACGCCCCAGATCCGCGTTCGTCATCACCTGTTCCGGCACGTGGACACCGAGGCCCGTGATGCCGACCCTCGGGCCGGTCGTCGCGCCGATCATTGCTCCACCGCAAACGTGAGCAGACCGCGGGCCGCCAACTGGTCGCCCACATGTGCTGTCGCCTTCCCGCGCCCGATCGGGCCTCGCACCGTGTCGATCTCACACGTGAGCCGCAGGACGTCCCCGGGAGACACGATGCGCTTGAAGCGGCAGTCGTCGATCCCCGCGAAGAACGCGATGCGTCCCCTGTTCTCCTCCTTCACGAGGGCCGCGATCGCGCCCGCCTGTGCCATCGCTTCCACGATCAGGACGCCTGGCATCACCGGTCGCGACGGAAAGTGCCCCGCGAACCACCATGCTTCTGGCCGTACCCGGTAGAGCGCGACCGCCCGCTCGCCGGGAATGAGCTCAATCACCTCGTCGAGGAGCAGGAACGGGTCACGATGCGGAAGGATCGCCTCGATCTCGGTGCGACCGAACGGCACGAGCGGGGAGTCCATCCGGGCGAGTCTAATCGTTGCCCCGCAAGCCCCGTCCCGCTCGCGCTGGGACGGGTCGCGGGAATCCCCGCCTCCTCCGGGGGCGGGGCACACCCCTGAAGCGCGTCCGCCACAGGCGGCCGCTGGCTGCCCCGCAAGCCCCGTCCCGCTCGCGCTGGGACGGGTCGCGGGACGTTCAGCGCTTGCGGATCGGAACCGAGACGTTCCCGGCCGCATCCGTCACGGTGAGCCCGAACCGGCGCGGCGTCGCCAGCAGCGGAATCCGCACCTCGCCCGGGGCGTCCACGGTGACCGTCCAGCGTGCCCCGTCGGCCTTGAGCCGCAGCGTCCCCGGCTCCCCGACCCTCACCACGAACGGGTCGAGCGACACGAGGCGGACACGTGGCGCCGTCCAATCCGTGCCGAAGGCGAGCGGGACCGTCAGCGTCGCGATCCCATCGTTCGCCTCAACAATCGCGACGTACTCGCCCTCGCGGATCCGCCCTCTCCGCTTCGAGCCGTCCCATTCGAGCACCTGCGGACCCGCAGACAGCAGCCCCGCGAACGCGTTCGCGACCCAGTGCCCGTTCTTCTCGATCCGCACCGTCACATTGGCAGGGGCGGCGAGCTCGACGCGCACCGACAGCAGGTCGTTGTGTCCATCGCCGTTCGGACTGAGCCACGGAGCGGCGAGGGTGGCGCCACGGAGTGCCCGCGAGATCGCGAGCGGCACAGTCGCGGAGCTCTCGCCGCCGGTCGTCCGTGCAAGGACTCTGATCGCGTATGCCCCGTCGGGCAGCCCGAGACCGTCGAACACCACCTCGTGTCGTCCCGCCCTCCTCCACCGCGCAGCCTCGATCTCGACGACGACCGCGCCAGACGGGTCGAGCGCCGCCACCGTCACGTTCGCACCGACAGGGAGCGTGAACGAGATCGTCGTTGTATCGAGCGTTCCGTCGCCGTCGGGGGCGATCGTCACCGGGTCTGCGGCAAGCCCCTCGATGGCCGGCACAGCCGCAGGCGCGGCAACCGCGAACGCTCCTCCCGCCGAGAGGATCCCGGACGCGTCGATCCGCCAACGCGTCGACCCCGCGGCCGAAATCGGTGCTGCGGCGGTGACCATCTCACCCTGCCCGGTCCCGACCACCGTCTCGATGCCCGACGGGTCGATCAGGCTCACCGTCCAGGCGAGCGGCTCCGACAGACGGGCCGAGAACGTGGCCGTCTCACCGGCACTCCCCGTCACCACTGGCTCGTACAGCTTCGGTAGCCCGAGCAACGCGACCTGCTCAGCGATCCCCCCGAGCATCGGGTACAGCTGGTCTCCCGGACACGCGGTGGAGCCCGTATCGCGGTGGCTGGTGATCGCATGCAACGGCACCGGCACTCCGGCCGCGAACTTCTCGTTGCCGCCCGAGACCGCCGTCAGGCTCGAGCGTGAATCGACGTGTGCGAGGTCGAGGCGCCACGCGAGCGTCCGCACGAGCGCGTCGATCGCCTCCGCTGTCGGAGCCACTTTTGTGAACTCCCCGAGCAGTGCGATCCCGAACGAGCCCGTATTGAAGCCCTTCGCATGGGCACCGACAACGTTCCGGTCCAGGCCGCCTGCACGACCCTCGTACACCGTGCCGAAGCGGTCGACGAGCGCGTTGTAGCCGATGTCGGCCCAGCCGTTCCCCTGCACGTGGTAGAGCTGGATCGCGCGGACAACGGCAGGGGCCTGCTCGGCCGTGTACTCGCTCCCGCCCGCGGTGTGGTGGACGACCGCAAAGCGCAACACACCCGCGATCCCCGGCTGCTCCCGCACGATCGTCTCGTCGGCGGCCCACGCGGCCCGTGACACGATCCCGGGCTGCTCCGCCGCTGAGAGACGCCGACGCGGTGCTTGCGACACGGGGCTCGAGACCGTGTAGGCCCGTGCGCGGGAGACCTGCCCCACCGCCCTCACCTGTAGCCGGGTGGCCACTCCTGTCCAGACGCCCTCTCCCTGACGCCAGCCAGCCGCCCAGCGCGCCTCGCGCGTGCCGGGGTCGGGGGCCGCGTCGGCATCGACTCGGATCCACGGTCCCCACGTGCCCTTGCTGCGTCGAATGCGGAACTCGAGCTGCCCGCTCCCGCGCCAGTGAAGCCCGACGAAGTGGAATCCCGTCGGGTCCGAGACACCAGCCAGCGACCGGTCTCCGCCGAGCGTCACCTCGTGCATCGAGATTGACGTCCCTGCCCGTGCGACGGCCGGCACGGACAGCATGGCTACAACGGTGAGGGTTGTGAAAAGGGTGCGGGTCTTCACGGCAGCGTGGTTCAGGGTGGCTGAAGTGTCTCTTCGACGTCGGGGGAACCCGCGCGCTCCTGACGGAATGCTCACACAGGGGTAGGCTGGCTCGGGGTGACCGGAACCGCACTTCGCCTTGCTGTGACTCTCTCGGCGATCGCCGGCAGCGTGCTTACGCTCGGCGCGGGTGCACAGGCGAGCGATCCCGCCGCAACGGTGCTCGTGACGCGGCTCGACGGCGACGTCAACCCGGTGACCCGCGACCATCTCGTGGACACGATGCGGCGGGCAACCCGCGAGGGGGCAGCGGCGCTCGTGATCGAACTGGACACCCCGGGCGGGCTTGCGTCGTCGATGCGCTCGATCGTGAAGGAGATGCTCGCGACCCCGATTCCCGTGATCGTCCACGTCGCGCCCGCAGGCTCAAGTGCCGACTCCGCCGGGGCGGTGATCGGCCAGGCCGCCGACATCTTCGCGATGGCGCCGCAGACGAACACCGGGAGCGCCACCCCGGTCGCAGCCGACGGAAAGGACATCGAGGGCGATCTTCGGCAGAAGGCGGTCAACGATGCCGTGGCGTACATCCGTGCGCTCGCGCGCGAGCACGGCCGCAACGTCGGAGCGGCCGAGGCGATGGTTCGCACTGCCGCCAACTACCCCGCCAGGGAAGCGGTCGAGTTGCACGTCGCCGATCTCGTCGCAGCGACCCTGCCCGAGTTGCTCAGCGCCATCGATGGGACTGTTGTGCGGCCGAAGGGCGTCGTCCTCGCAACCGCTGGCGCGCGGATCGAGCGCGTGGAGATGTCCGGCTGGAAGCGAGCGCTCGACCTCCTGATCGATCCCAACGTGATCGCGGTGATGCTCTCGATCGGGCTCGTCGGGCTGCTGGTGGAGCTCTGGAACCCCGGTCTCGTGTTTCCGGGGGCTGTCGGTGCGATCTCGCTTCTCGTCGGGCTCTACGCGCTCCAGGTACTTCCGATCAGCGTCGCCGGCGCGCTGTTCGTCGCCCTCGCGGCCGTGTTCTGGGTTGCCGAGGGACTGGTCGTCTCGCACGGTGCGCTCGCACTCGCCGGGGCGGTCACGTTCGTGATCGGAGCTCTGATGCTCTTCGACCCCGCCGGACCGGCCTACCAGGTCTCCCTCTGGACGGCGGTCGCGATCGCGGGGGCGATGACGCTCCTCGTCGGCGTCGCGATCGGTCGTGTCCGGCGCGCCCGACGCAACCCCGTCGCGGTCGGGATCGGCCGTCTCGTCGGCACGACCGCGACCGTCCGCGAGACCGGGTGGGTCACAGTCGCGGGCGAGCGGTGGCAGGCACGCGATGCGGGCGGGCAGCCTCCTCTCCCGGGCGCTACGGTTCGGGTCACTGCCATCGCCGACGGCCTCGCGCTCGTCGTCGAACCCGCCTCCGAGGAGGATCCGAGATGACCGTTAGCCCCACGTTCGTCGCACTCCTCGCACTCGTCGTGCTCGCGGTGATGCTCGTGTCCGCGACCGTCAAGGTCGCGCGCGAGTACGAGCGGGGGGTCGTGTTCCGGCTCGGGCGGCTCCTGCCAACGCCGAAGGGGCCGGGACTGTTCATCCTCATCCCGGTGATCGACCGCATGGTGAAGGTCGATCTCCGCACGGTCACGCTCAACGTGCCGCCGCAGGAGGTCATCACGCGCGACAACGTTCCCGTTCGCGTGAATGCGGTCGCCTACTTCAGGATCGTCGAGCCGAACGCCGCGATCGTCCAGGTCGAGAACTACATGGTCGCGACCTCGCAGATCGCGCAGACAACCCTCCGCTCGGTGCTCGGCCAGCACCAGCTCGACGAGCTCCTCGCGGAACGCGACAAGATCAACCAGCTCCTCCAGGGGATCGTGGACGAGGCCACGTCCCCCTGGGGCATCAAGGTCTCGGTCGTCGAGGTGAAGGACGTCGAGATCCCGTCCGACATGCAGCGGGCGATGGCGCGTCAGGCGGAGGCGGAGCGTGAGCGGCGTGCGAAGATCATCTCGGCGGAGGGCGAGTACCAGGCGTCGGAACGGCTCCGAGACGCTGCTGCGGTGATGGCCACAGAGCCGATCACGATCCAGCTGCGCTACCTCCAGACGCTGCTCGAGATCGGGGCGACGAACTCCTCCACGATCGTCTTTCCGATCCCGATCGAGTTCATCGAGGCGTTCGGCCGAGGGCCGAGCCGCTCGGAGTAGCGCTACTCCGCTTCGGCGGTGTCGTCGATCTCGGCGGTGTCGTCGATCTCGTCGACCTCGTCAGTCCCGTCGGTCCCGGCCACCGGCTCGAGCGACGGGTCAAACTCCAACTCCGCGTCGTCCGATCCGTCGACAGGCGCAAACGACGAGACCGTTTCTCCCTCTGGGAGACGCATCACGCGCACACCCTGCGTTGCGCGACCAGACCGTTTGATGCCATCGGTGGACATCTTGATCACCGTGCCACCCGTCGAGATCAGCATCACCTGATGGCCGTCGCGGACGATCTGTGCTCCCGCGAGCCGTCCCTTGCCCTCCACGAGCTGCGCCGTCCGCACCCCCATCGTGCCGCGACCCTTCACCGGGTAGTCCGCGACGCGCGTCCGCTTGCCCCACCCGTTCTCGGTCACGACCAGCAGATCGGTGTCGTCCTGCGCGATCTCGAGCGCGATCACCTCGTCACCGGCGCGCAATCGCATTCCCATCACCCCTGAGGCGGTCCGCCCCATCGGTCGGGCCTGCTTCTCGTTGAACCGCACCGCCTGCCCGAGCCGGGAGATGACAAGGATGTCGCTGTCCCCGTCCGAGCGGCGGACACCGACGAGCTCGTCGTCGTCGCGCATCCCGATCGCGATGATCCCGTCGGACTTCCGCGGTGTGTTGTACTCGGCGAGCTCCGTCTTCTTCACGATCCCGCTGCGGGTCGCGAACACGACGTAGCGCGCCTCCTTGAAGTCGCGAGTCGCGAGCAGGGCACGTACCCGCTCCCCGGGTCGGAACGGCAGATGATTCACGATCGCGCGACCCTTCGCCTGCCGCGAGCCGAGCGGCAGTTCGTGCACTTTCAGGCGGTAGACCTTCCCGACGGTCGTGAAGAAGAGGAGGTAGTCGTGCGTCGAGGCCACGACGAGATGTTCGATGTAGTCCTCGTCCTTCAGATCCATCCCCATCACGCCTCGGCCGCCGCTGCGCTGCTCCCGGTAGGTGTTCACGGGGAGCCGCTTGATGTAGCCGGAGCGGGTGATCGCGATCACCATGTCCTCCTCGGCGATCATGTCTTCGAGCTGCAGCTCGGTGTCGTCCGCGACGATTTCGGTGCGCCGCTCGTCACCCTTGCCGTAGATCCCCTTGATTTCGAGCAACTCCTCGCGGATCACCGCATCGAGCTTCTCGGGATCGCCCAGGATCGCCCGTAGCTCCGCGATCCGCTCGACAAGATCCGAGTGCTCCTGCTCGATCTCCTTCCGCGCAAGTCCCGTCAGGCGCGAGAGCCGCAGATCGAGGATCGCCTGCGCCTGCTCCTCGGAGAGGCCGAACCGCTCCTGGAGCCCCGTCCGCGCCGCGTCCGTATCCGACGATCCACGGATCAACGCGATCACCTCGTCGAGTCGGTCGAGCGCGATCAGGTAGCCCTGAAGGATGTGTGCGCGGCGCTCCGCCTGGCGGAGCTCGTACTGCGACCGACGCGTGACGACGACACGCTGGTAGTCCCGGTAATGGGTGATGAGCTCGAGGAGCGAGAGCGTGCGTGGGACACCGTCGACGAGCGCGACCGCGTTGTAGCCGAACGTCGACTGCAGCCCCGTGTGCTTGTACAGCTTGTTCAGCACGACCTGGGGGATCGCATCGCGCTTCAGCTCGATTTGGATCCGCATGCCGCTCCTGTCGGAGTGGTCCGCAAGATCCGAGATCTCGGTCAGCACCTTCTCCTGGACGAGGTCGGCGATCTTGCGGATCACTCCCGACTCGCCGCCCTTCTTCACACCGTACGGCAACTCGGTGACGATGATCGCGCTCTTCCCGCCTCGCAGCTCCTCGACATGCGCGCGGGCGCGCATCACGATCCGGCCGCGCCCGGTGCGGTACGCGTCACGGATTCCCCCGCGACCGAGGACGATCGCGCCGGTCGGGAAGTCAGGGCCCTTGATGTGCTGCGTCAGGTCGTCGACACTCGCGGCCGGATGGTCGAGCAGCTTGACGACGGCGTCGATCGTCTCGCCGAGATGGTGCGGAGGGATGTTCGTCGCCATTCCCACCGCGATCCCGGTCGACCCGTTGACGAGCAGGTTCGGGAAACGCGCCGGGAGCACGGAGGGCTCGCGCCGCGACTCGTCGTAGTTCGGGACGAGGTCGACGGTGTCCATCTCGATGTCCCGCAACATCTCGGTCGCGAGCCGTGTGAGACGACACTCCGTGTACCGCATTGCAGCGGCCGGGTCGTCGTCGAGTGAGCCGAAGTTCCCCTGGCCGTCGACGAGCGGGTACCGCATCGAGAACGGCTGCGCCAGCCGGACAAGGGTGTCGTAGATCGCCTGGTCGCCGTGCGGGTGGTACGAGCCCATCACGTCACCCACGACGCGGGCGGACTTCTTGTACGGCCGGTTCGGCTGCATCCCCGCCTCGTGCATCCCGTACAGGACGCGCCGGTGCACCGGCTTCAGCCCATCGCGGACGTCGGGGAGCGCGCGGCCGACGATCACGCTCATCGCGTAGTCGAGATAACTCGCCCGCATCTCCGCCTCGAGCTCGCGTGGCTCGATCCGCCCCGCTCCGAGTGGCGCCACCTGCTCAGACATCGAGGACCTTCACCGCCTTCGCGTTCGACTCGATGAACGCGCGTCGTGGCTCGACCGCGTCGCCCATGAGCATCGAAAACACCTCGTCGGCCGCGGCGGCGTCATCGACCCCGACCTGGAGGAGCGTGCGGCGAGTCGGATCCATGGTCGTCTCCCAGAGCTGCTCCGGGTTCATCTCTCCGAGGCCCTTGAACCGGCTGATCTGCAACCCGTCCTTCGCGAGCTCGAGCGCGGTCGCGCGGAGCGCCGGGAAGGACGCTGCGGTCGCGCTCTTCTTCGCGGTCGCGATGGTGAACGGTGGTTTCCCGACGAGGTCCCCGAGTCGGGCGTACGCGGTGCGAAGCGCGCCGTACGCCGGGCTTGCAAACAGGGCTGCGGGGATTTCGACGAACCTCGCGGTCGACGTCTCGTTCTCGACCACCTTCACCCGGAGTGCCGTTTCGTCCGTCTCGGTCACGGTGAGCGTGTGGCCGTTACCGTCGATCCCTGAGATCAGGTGCTCGAGCGCGGCGAGTGTGTCCGTTTCGGTCTCGACGACCCGGTGCTCGACGACGAACTCCGAGGCGCCCGGGTGCTCCGAGTGGAGCTTGGCGTGCCATGCCTCGAGATCGGCGAGCGCGCGTGTGAATCGCGGCCAGCGCGCTTCCGTCAGCGTGGTCTCGACGCCCGCACGATCGGTGACCGACATCTCCTTCACGCGCTCACGGACGAGCACCTCCTCGAGCTGACCGTCCTTCACGAAGTAGAACTGCTGATTCCCGAGTTTCATGTGGTAGAGGGGCGGCACCGCGATGAAGACGTTGCCGTGCTCGATCAGTTCCTTCAGGTGCCGGTAGAGGAAGGTGAGGATCAGCGTCCGGATGTGCGCGCCATCCACATCCGCGTCCGTCATCACGATCACGCGGCCGTAGCGGAGCTTCTCGAGCTCGAACTCGTCACCGAATCCTGTGCCGATCGCCGTGATCATCGCCTGGATCTCGGTGTTCGAGAGCACCTTGTTGATGCGGTTCTTCTCGCTGTTGATGATCTTTCCGCGGAGCGGCAGGATCGCCTGGTTGGTGCGGTCGCGCGCCTGCTTCGCGGAGCCACCGGCGCTGTCGCCCTCGACGATGAACAGCTCGCACACGTCTGCGTCCCGCAGGGAACAGTCCGCGAGCTTGCCTGGTAGCGCCGAATTCTCGAGTGCGCTCTTTCGGCGGGTGAGCTCACGCGCCTTGCGCGCAGCGAGCCGCGCGTGGGACGCGGAAAGTGCTTTCGTCACGATCTGCCGCGCCTCGGTCGGATGCTCCTCCAGGAACTCCGCGAGGCGCTGGTTCACGATCGTCTTGACGAGGCTCTCGATCGGGGGGTTCCCGAGCTTCGTTTTTGTCTGCCCCTCGAACTGCGGGTTACGGAGTTTCACCGAGATCACCGCGGCGAGGCCCTCGCGGACATCTTCGCCCTCGAGGTTGTCGTCCTTCTCCTTCAGCAGGCCCTTCTCGCGCGCATACCGGTTGAGCGTTCCCGTCAGCGCCGACCGGAATCCCGACAGGTGGGTGCCGCCCTCACTCGTATTGATGTTGTTCGCGAACGAGAAGACCGACTCGACGTAGGAGCCGTTCCACTGCATCGCGATCTCGAGCTGGCCGTCCTCGGTCTCTCCTTCAAGCTCGATCACGTGGCGGTGGATCGGCTCCTTGCCCGAGTTGATGTGCGTCACGAAGTCGCGGATTCCGCCCTTGTAGTGGAACTGCTCGGTCTTCCCGCCCGGGCGTTCGTCGCGCAGCACAATCCGGAGACCGCGCGTCAGGAACGCGGTCTCGCGGAGCCGCTGCGCGAGCGTCGCGGCGGAGAAATCCGTCTCGTCGAAGATCTCGCGATCAGGGAAGAAGGAGATCGTCGTCCCGGTGGAGGTCGCTTCGCCCACCACCTCGACGTCGGTCTGTGGGACACCGCGGGCGAACGTCTGGCGGTATGCCTTTCCGTCGCGGCGGACGTCGGCCACGAGCCACTCCGAGAGAGCGTTGACGACGGAGACGCCGACCCCGTGGAGGCCGCCCGACACCTTGTAGCCCTCTCCCCCGAATTTCCCTCCCGCATGGAGCTTCGTGAGCACGACCGTCAGAGCGCTCATGCCCTGCCCCTTCATCTGGTCGACCGGGATTCCGCGCCCCTCGTCGCGCACGGTCACCGACCCGTCCGGGTGGATCGTCGCCTCGACAAAGTCGTTGTGGCCACCCAGCGCCTCATCCACCGCGTTGTCCACGACCTCGTACACAAGGTGGTGGAGACCCCGCGAGCCGGTCGAGCCGATGTACATCCCGGGTCGCAGACGCACGGGCTCAAGGCCCTCGAGGACAGTGATGTCCTTCCCGGTGTATTCGGTCTCGGTCACGCGTTCACAAATAGAAAAAGCCTGCAAAACACGGGTTTCGCGGGCACGGTTGATTCTATCAGACTAGGTCGGCCATGCGACGCGCTGCCAGACTTGCGCGGGCCGCGCGGCGGATCGCTTCACGGAGCTCCTCGTCTCCGACGACCGACGCGAGCGCGGTCGCCGTCTCCTCCTCCTCCTCCGTCGGGACGGGGAGCGGTGGCCGCGGTCGAGCGAGCGGCGCGAACTCGGGCAGCGGACCGGGGGCGAACCGCAGTCTCGTCGGTGCGTGGGCAGGCACCGACGCCTGGAGTGCCGCGAGGATCTCGCCGCCCATGAGCGTTAGCTCCTGCGCCCACGCCGATGACGCCGTCGCAACGTGCAGCGTTCCGTCAGCCGCCAGCCGTGCGGGCCATGCGGAGCGGGCTACGCCGTCTCCGAGTGTGGCGCTCCAGACATCGACGAGCACTTCAAGGGCGGCTGCCGGCGGGGTTGCGCCGGCGGCGCGAAGCGTTGACTCCAACTCGGGACGAAGCCGTTCCATCACGCCGTCTCAACCGTCCCCGCATTGACGCGCAGCAGCTGCGCTGGCGCAAGCGGCAGCGCCTCTGCGCCGGTCGCAGTGACGATCGCCTGGCCCGCTGCGCCGAGTCGCTCGCTCAGGATCCGGCGGCGGTCGCCGTCGAGCTCCGAGAGCGCGTCGTCGAGCAGTAGCAGCGGCCCCGGACCGTCTCGTGAGGCGACCACGTCGGCCTCCGCGAGGACGAGTGCGAGCACGGCGAGCCGCTGTTCGCCCTGCGATCCGAACGCCCGCAACTCCCGCGCGGCGCAGGCGATGCGGATCTCGTCGAGATGGGGGCCGAGTCCGGTCGAACCACGCTCCAAGTCTCGCTCCAGCCTCGCCTCGAGAGCCTCCCGGGTCACGACGTCCCCGACGAGCTCGAGCGACGCGTCGGGGAGCCCGAACTCGCCGGCTCGATTCCGGAACGGCTCCTCCAGAAGCGCAAGTGCGGCGCAGCGCGCCTCGGTGAGCGCGGCCGCAGCCGCCACCACGGCCTCCGTCCAGGGCTCGAGCGCCGATCGTTGCGAGAACCCCGCGGCGACACGGCGGAGCGCTGCGTTCCGCTGTCCGAGCGCAGCGCCGTACGAGGTCGGGAGGCTCGCTCGTGCCGGGAGCACCCGTGCGAGCGAACGGTCGAGGTACGCGCGGCGCACTGCAGGCCCGCCCTTCACGACCCCGAGCCTGTCCGGAGTGAACACGAGCACAGGGAGCCGCGCACGGAGCTCGTCGCCCGCAGGCGCGGTCGAACCATCGAGCCGGAGCCGTTTCGGAGCGGTGCTCGACAGCGTCACATCACACCGAAACGGGGTTCCGCGGCGCCGCCCCTCGACGGCTGCGACCGCCTCCTGTGAGCCGCTTCGAATCACCTGTTCGTCAGCGCGCGTCCGGAACGAGAAGCCCTGCGTCGCCAGATGGATCGCCTCGACGAGGTTTGTCTTCCCCGCACCGTTCGGACCGGTCGCGAGCACCAAGCCTGGGCGCAGCTCGAATTCGAGCTGCGCGTACGACCGGAAGTCGCGCAGCCGCGCGCGCTCAATGATCAGGTGGAGAGCCTGATCGGCATGATCAGGTACCAGAAGCTGTCGCCCTCGCTCGTCAGCAGCCCGGGCCGCAGCGGGTCGATCAGCCGGAACCGCACGCTTTCGCCGGAGACGCATTCGAGGCCGTCGCGCAGGTACTCCGCGTTGAAACCGATCTCGAACGGCTCGCCGCTGAATCTCGCGGCCAGGACCTCTCGCGTCTCCCCGATGTCCTGGCTCCGGGCCGAGATCGTGAGCTCACCTTCGGAGAATCGGAGGCGCAGTGGAGTGTTGCGCTGCGCCACCAGGCCAGCCCGGCGGACGGCCTCGAGCACCTCTTCCCGCGACACCACGCCCAGCGGGCCACTCGAGGAAGGCGTGCCGATCTCGTCCCTGAACCCCTCCGGCATGAGTTTCTCAACGTTCGGGAAGGTGCCGTCGATCCTCCGGGTCGTCAGCCATGCCGAGCCGACCCCGAACACGACGTGGTTGTCGTTCACGCCGAGGGCGACCTCATCGGCGCCAGCCGCGAGACGCGTCAGTTCGTGCAACGCGCGTGCAGGGATGATCGCCTCGAGTTCGGGGCCCGGCTGTGCGAGTTGCGTCTCCTTCACCGAGAGGCGATATGAATCGGTTGCCGCCATCGTGAGGCGTTGCCCCTCGAATCTCACCTGTACGCCCGCCAGCACGGGCCGGGATTCATCCGTCGACGCAGCGCGGAGCACCCGGGAGATCGTCTCCCGAAGCGCACTGGCCGGGACGTGGTGCAGTGCAACGCTCGTCGACGGCAGCCGCGGAAAGTCTTCGGCCGCATAGATCTTGATCGTCGAGGAGTAGCTCCCCGCGGAGATCTCGAGCGTCCCCTCGCCTTCGCGATGGGTGAACGCTGCCGCGCCGGGTGGAAGCGCACGAACGATGTCGTGGAGGAGCTTTGCGGGGACGAGAATCTCGCCCTCTGCCCGTACATCGGCGGGGATCGTCGTCCGGAGCGAGATCTCCATGTCAGTCGCGGCGAGCTCGACCGAGGTCCCCTGAGCTACGACGCGAACACCTCCGAGGACCTGGACGCCCGGCCGACTCGACGTCGCGCGCGCGACCGATCCGAGCGCCTCGAGGAGCGCCTGACGGCTTTCTCCCTCGCAGGCGAATGCCACACGGGACGTGAGCCCCACTGCAGGCGCCGCGAGGATCGGCTGTCCGATCTCGCTGGCCGACTCGTCCGTCGCCCAGTTCGCCTCTCCCACAACCTCATCTTCGTGTTCCACGCGGTCCATCTCCATGATTGAAAGGATCTTTACTCTAGAAGATCAGTAGTCGTAGTAGGGATTGTGGATGATGGGGAAGACGTCGTCGATCCCCCATTTCGTGCGGGATGGCGCGGTGGATACCGCATCGCGACCCATCCACAATTCCCCCAGGTGCGGCTCGTGTGAAGCGTCGCGTCGCGAAACAGTCAACGGTTTCGGATCCTCGCGGTGAGATCTTGGACGAGGTTGTACACAGACCTGTCCTCACTCATCTGCCGAGTGATCTTCGAGGTTGCGTGCATGACCGTCGTGTGATCTCTGCCCCCGAATGCGCGGCCGATCTTGGGGAGCGACGAGTCGGTCATCTCCCGAGCGAGATGCATCGCGATCTGCCTCGGGAAGGCAAGCGCCTGGTTGCGGCGAGGGCTCACCATCTCGGCGAGGGTCAGGCCGAACCGATCGCACACCATCTCCTGGATCCGCTCGACCGTCACCGCGACCTGCGGTCCCCCGTCCGGGAAGAGGTCGCGAAGCACCTGTTCGGCGAGCTCCACCGTGAGCGGCAGGCCGCCGAGTCGCGCGAATGCCTCAACACGGTTGAGGGCCCCCTCGAGCTCACGGATGTTCGTCGAGACCCTGCTCGCGACCGCGGTCAGCACGTCGAGGTCACCAATCACGCTGCCACCAGGAGCTTGCTTGCGCCGGAGGATCGCGATCCGGGTCTCGAGATCGGGTGGCTGAACCTCGGTCAGAAGCCCCCATTCGAACCTCGACTTCAGACGGTCCTCGAGGGTCGCGATATCGCGAGGTGGCCGGTCGGAGCTCAACACCACCTGTTTTCCCGCTCCAACCAAGGAGTCGAACGTGTGGAAGAACTCCTCCTGGATCCGCTCCTTGCCCTCGAGGAACTGGACGTCGTCCACGAGCAGGACGTCGTACGCGCGGTACCGATGTTTGAAGCCCTCGATCCGCCCCGGCTGCCGGAGCGAGTTGATGAAGTCGTTCGTGAACGCCTCGCAGGTGACGTAGCGGGTGGTGAGCCGGGTGTGCTGGCTCACGTACGCGGCGATCGCCTGGAGCAGGTGCGTCTTGCCGAGCCCCGTCCCGCCGTAAACGAAGAACGGGTTGTACGCCTGCCCGGGCGCCTCGGCGACCGCGAGCGCCGCCGCATGCGCAAAACGGTTTGACGACCCGATCACGAAGTTGTCGAACGTGTACTTCGGGTTTGCGCGCCACTGACCCTCACCCGTCTCCGGCTCGGCAGGCTCGACGGCCGGTCGGTGAGGACGTTCAGCGTCAGCGATTGCCGCGGAACTAGGAGCCTCCCCATCGCTCACGATCAGAAGGATCCGCAACTCCTTCCCCGTCACCGACCGCGCCGCGGCGCCGATGAGCTCGAGGAAGTGCCCCCCGATCCAGTCACGCGTGAACGGGTTCGGTGTCGCGAGCGTCAGTGAACTCTCGTCGAGCGCGACCACACGAACACCCTCGAACCACGTCGTCCAGGCGGTGTCGCTCAGTGTCGCGCGGACGTGCTCCGACACCTCATCCCAGACTCGCTCGGGTGTTGGGTGCGGATCGATCACGGGGCGGCGGCGACGACGGGCGGCGAGCATACCAATGTGGGAGCGCCGTGCAAGGGGCCCAGGGAACGCTGTGTTGTGCCGGAATTCGGCTTGAAGAAACGGATCCGGTGCCGATCCACACCGATTTGCACATCTGTGGACAACCCCGGTGGCCGGCGCGGTTTCCCGCTCCGAGCGGCCGAAACGGCGGACGGGGCTCGACGCGTGTTCGGTCTGTCGTACGCGCGGGTGTGGTCTATACTGGCCGCCGCGCGCCACGAGGCATCCGCGACCGACTACCACAGGACATCCCGATGAAACGCACCTACCAGCCAAACGTCCGCCGCCGCAAGCGCAAGCACGGGTTCCGTGCGCGCATGGCGACTCGCGCTGGCCGCCTGATCCTGAAGCGGCGCCGAGACAAGGGCCGCAAGAAGCTCTCCGCCTGAGCGATCGTCCGCGGGCGTGGAGCGCAGACACCGTCTCTCCCGCTCGCGCGACTTCGAGGCCGTCTACCGCCAGGGACGATCGGCATCGACGCGCTACCTGACCGTGCACTGGTTCCCGCGCCCCGAGACCGATGACCTCGCCCCGAGTCGCGTGGGGTTCGCTGTGCCGCGCGCGGTCGGCACCGCGGTGGTCCGCAACCGGGTGAAACGGCAACTCCGCGAGGCGTGGGTGTCGGTTGAGGGTGAGGCCGTCCCGGGCCGCGATTACGTACTTGCAGCGCGTCCGGGGATCGCGGAGCCGAGCGAGGCGCGCGGCCAGGTCTGGCTGCTCGAGCAGGTGCGCGAGGCATTCGCCAAGGTGGCCGCATGACCGCCGGAGCGGTTGGTGTGGTGCTCGTGCAGGCCTGGCGCTGGACGTTCGGCCTGCTGACGCCGCCCAACACGTGCAAGTACCACCCGACCTGCTCGCGCTATGCGCTCGACGCGTTCCGCGAGACAGGGCTGGTGCGCGGCACCGTGCTCGCTGGCTGGCGCCTCATGCGGTGCAACCCGTGGAGTCACGGTGGCATCGATCTCGTGGGTGACCGACGACTATTCCGGCCTGATCCGCGGAGCGCCGCATGATCCCGCTCGGCGGTGTCCTCACCCCGGTCGAGAACCTTCTCGCGAACATCCTCGAGTGGTTCCATGTCACGCTCGACCTGAGTTGGTCATGGTCGATCGTGGCGCTCGTCCTGTGCGTGCGGGTCCTGCTCGTTCCCGTCTCGGTCAAGCAGATCCACTCGATGCAGAACCTCCAGTCCCATGCGCCGGAGATGAAGGCGATCCAGGCGAAGTGGAAGCACGACCGCAAGCGCCAGAACGAGGAGTTGATGAAGTTCTACGGCGCGAACAAGGTGAACCCGGCCGCATCCTGTCTCCCGATCGTCCTCCAGATTCCGATCTTCATCGCGCTGTTCTACGTGCTGCGCGACTTCGAGAAGGAGATCCTCCCGCACTTCCCCGACTCGGATCTCGAGTTCCTGGGTCTCGTCAGCATCATCGAGCCGACGAAGGGCGGCTGGGGCCCGCTGCTGATCGTCGTCTACGTGATCAGCCAGCTGACGTCGTCATACCTGATGTCGACCACGATGCAGAAGACGCAGCGGATCCTCCTGATGGTGCTCCCCGTGCTGTTCACGCCGTTCATCCTCAACTTCGACTCAGGCCTGATGGTCTACTGGCTCACGACGAACCTGTGGACGACGGGGCAGGGGCTCGTGACGCGTCGGATGATCCCGAAGCCCGACCCGGAGACGCTCAAGAGCGGCTCCCGGATCACGCTGCGTGACCCGAAGCCCGTGCCCGCAAAGACGCCGAGAACACCGCCCGTTTCGGACACGGACAGGGCGGGCACACGCGGCCCGGCCCGCCGGGTGAAGCGGAAGCGGTCGGGCGGCCCCGGGCGCAGATGAGCGGCGATCTCTCCGTCGAGGCGACGGGCGAGACCGTCGGTGAGGCGAAGTCGGCAGCGCTGCGTGAGCTCGAGCGGACGGCGCCGGGCATCGATCGTGATGACGTGCGCTTTCAGGTCGTTACGGAGGGCGCGCGCGGCGTGCTCGGGGTGGGATACGAGCCCGCCCGGGTGATCGCGTCTGCGCCCCGTCCGAACGCAACCGCGGCTCTGCTGGACGACGCTCCACCCAGCGACGAGACGGCGATCGCGGAGGAACTGCTCACCCGCGTTCTCGCGGCGCTCGGCCTGCCGGGCACGGTGCAAACGATCACCGGCGCGGACGGGGTAGAGGCATCGATCTCGGGGTCCGACCCGGCGGTGCTGATCGGTCGACACGGGCAGACGATCGATGCGCTGGAGACGCTCGCGAACACGCTCGCGTTCCGTGCGCAGGGCGACACGCGGAAGCGGATCACGATCGATATCGACGGCTACCGGGATCGTCGCCAGGCGACTCTCGAGGCGACCGCTCGCACGACGGCGGAACGGGTTGCTGCCACCGGGAACGCGGTCACGCTCGAGCCGATGTCGGCCGCCGAACGGCGGATCGTGCACGAGGCGTTGAAGGACGATCCCGCGGTCGAGACGGTCAGCGATGGCGCCGAGCCGAACCGCTGCGTGCGGGTGATCCCCCGCCATACCGCCATCTAGCGGTGGAATCGTCGACGGCCGAGACACTGCTCGAGGCCTGGCTGGACGAGATCGTTGCGGCACCGGGACTGACTGCGATCCGTGACCCCGCAACGGCCCGGGCGATGCTGCTCGACGACGCGCTGCGCGCCACGGCGCTCGTTGCGGCCGAGACCGGCCCGGTGATCGATGTGGGCTCGGGCGGAGGCACTCCGGGGATCCCGCTGGCGGCGTCGCTCCCCGCACGCGAGGTGACGCTGCTCGAGGCCGACGGGCGCAAGTGCGCCTTCCTTAGTGGCTGGGCGGCGCGGCTCCCGAATCTCGTGGTCGTCCACGGTCGCGCGGAGGAGCAGCCGCTCGAACAGCACGGCGTGGCCCTCGCGAAGGCGCTTGCGCAACCGGCGACCGCAGTCGAATGGTGTCTGCCGCTCGTACGCGAGGGCGGTGCGGCGCTGCTGTGGCTCGGACCCTCGGCTGACCTCGGCGTGGTGGCCCGGGTCGCGACCGTGCTCGCGGGGCACCTCGAGGGAGTCCATGACGGCATCGCCGTGATCCGCAAGCTCGGCCCGACCCCCGAACGGTTCCCGCGGCGGCCCGGGATGGCGAAGAAGCGCCCGCTCGGGTAACGCTCCACATCCAGGCATCCGGTCGGCGGGGTACCCTGTTCATGTGCCGACACGCGTGGTTGCAGTGGCGAACCAGAAGGGCGGTGTCGGGAAGACCACGACAGCGGTGAACCTCGCCGCCTGTCTGGCGAATGCGGGCGAACGTTGCCTCGTGATCGATCTCGACCCGCAGGCGAACGCGACGTCGGGTCTTGGTGTCCGGGCAAACGGGCACTCCACGCTCGACCTGCTCGACGGGATAGCGCTCTCCCAGGTGACAGTGCGGACGGGGCTCGACAGGCTCGATGTGGTTCCCGCACGGCCGGAGCTCGCGTCGGCGGCGGTGCAGTTGTCTGCGCTCGGAGGCGGCGAGCGCTACCTCGCGGACGCGCTCAACCCGTCCGTGATCGAGGGGTACGGGTTCGTCTTCCTCGACTGTCCACCAGCGTTCGGTCCGCTGACCGTGAACGCTCTGGCGGCCGCCGACAGCGTGCTCGTCCCGGTGCAGGCCGAGTACTACGCGCTCGAGGGGCTGTCGCAGCTGCTCGGCTCGATCGACCTCGTCAAGCGGCGCCTGAATGCCCGATTGGGCGTCGTCGGGATCCTCATCACGATGGTGGACGCCCGCACGCGACTCGCCGACGAGGTTGAACGTGAGTTGCGCTCTCACTTCGGCGATCTCGTGTTCGGGCAGACGATCCCGCGTTCCGTGCGGCTCGCGGAGGCGCCAAGTCACGGACTTCCGGCGGTGACCTACGACCCACGATCCCCCGGCGCACAGGCGTACTGGAAGGTGGCGATGGAGCTTGTCGAGCGTTCCTAGAGAGCCGCGCCGCGGCCTCGGTCGGGGGCTGGAGGTGCTCGTCGGTGGCGGCGGCGAGGCCGAACTGCTCCACCTGCCGGTCGGCGCGATCCACCCGAACCCGAGGCAGCCACGGAAGCGATTCGAGCCCGAGGCGACCGCGGGCCTCGCCCTCTCGATCCGCCACCAGGGCGTGCTACAGCCGGTCGTGGTTCGGCCCCGGCAAGAGGGGGGATACGAGCTGATCGCTGGCGAGCGCCGCTGGCGCGCGGCGCGCGAGGCGGGTCTCGCCACGGTGCCAGCCGTTGTGCGCGAGGGAGACGATCGCGATGCGCTGCTGCTCGGGCTCATCGAGAATGTCGCACGCGAGAACCTGTCCGCAGTCGAGGAGGCGCGTGCCTACGCCTCGCTCATCGACGAGTTCGAGTTGTCGTTGGGCGATGTCGCCGATCGCGTCGGCCGCTCGAAGCCCTCTGTGTCGAACCGGCTCCGTCTGCTCGAACTCCCGGAGCAGGTGTTGTGGATGCTGGCCCGCGGCGAACTGACCGAGGGGCACGCGCGCGCGGTCCTCGCTCTACCCGACGACCTAGCTCGGATCCGGCTCGCGACGAAGATCGCGCGCGACGGGATGACCGTTCGTGCGGCAGAACGAGCTGCACGCGCTGGCGGTGCACGGGTTCGCCGCCGCTCGAGTTCGATCGACCCGGTGCTTGCCGAGCGTGCCCGGGCGGCCGTGCACCGGCTGACGGGGCTGCCGGTGAGAGTGACGGGAGAGCGGCTCGAGATCGTGTTCGAGGGCGAGACGGGCCTGGCGGAGCTCGTTGAGACGCTCGAGGCGGCCGCGCCAGACGCCTAACGATCTCCGGGCGCGGCCCCGTATGGGCGATCCTGGACTCGAACCAGGGACCTCCGCCTTATCAGAGCGGCGCTCTAACCAACTGAGCTAATCGCCCGCGGCGCGGAAGTGTAGCCGCTCGGCGCGTGCCTCCCAATGGCCGCAGGGCGGTCGCGAAGGACAGGAGTACACTCGAAGCGCGATGCGGGAGATGAGTGTCTACGGGGTCAGCCTCGACCTGACGAGCAAGCAGCCGCTCGTCTTGCTAAAGACGGTCGATGGTGACACGTTCCTTCCGATCTACGTCGGGCATCCCGAGGCGGCGGCGATTCTGATGCGCCTCCAGGGCAACGATCCGCCGCGTCCGATGACCCACGACCTCGCCTGCTCGCTCGTCGCGTCGCTCGACGGCGAGGTGGTGCGGGTGACGGTGACCGCTCTCCACGAGAACACGTTCCACGCGTCGATCACCCTGCGTCACAACGGCGACGAGCGCGATGTCGATTCCCGCACCTCCGATGCGATCGCGATCGCGATCAGAACGGATGCGCAGATCTACGCTGACGAGGCCGTGATCGAGGCATCGGGTGTCGAGCTCGCGGCCGACGCGCCCGAACTCGGGCAGGCGGGGTTGCTCGACCCGGAGCAGCAGATGGACGAATTCCGGCGATTCCTCGACACGGTCTCGGCGGACGAGTTCAGGGCTGACGACGAGCCGCAGCGATAGCGGCGGTCAGGCCTCCCAGCCGCTTCGCAACTCGTCCTTTGTGAGCTCGAGCAGGGTCGTGATGAGCCGGTCGAGCGCGGCCGCACTCAGCGGCCCGCCGTTCGCCCGAGCGAGCGCGCCGCGGAGCGCCTCCTCACGCCCGGCGTCGACTTTGTCGAGTCCCTGCTCTCGCTTGATCCGCCAGAGCTCATCGACGAGCCGCAGCCGGTCGTTCACGGCTGCGACGATCCGCGCATCGTTCGCTGCGATGAGCTCGCGGAGCTCTGCGAACCGATCGCTCACGACGTGCCCACCGTCACCGCCGCAATCAGGGCGAGCGCATTGAACGTCGCGTGGAGCACGATGCACGGGTAGATGCTGCCAGTTTCGCGGCGGAGCCACCCGAGGATCACCCCGAAGAGCGCGAGCACCGGCAACGCCACGAGTAGGCCGTGCGCGAGTCCAAAGGCGAGGCCGGTGATGGGGATCGCCCACGCAGCGCCGATTCCGTCGCGCACCGCGGCGAACCCGAGCCCGCGATACATGACTTCCTCGACCACCGGAGCTGCGATCGACACGACGAGAGCGTTCGCGAGGAACGGGACAGCGCGCGAGCCATCCCACCCATCCGGAAGCAGCCCCTGCTCGTCGCCTGCATGGAGCCAGTGGTCGAGCAGCCAGCCGACAGCGAGAACCGCTGCGAGCCCGATCGCGGCGAGCGCCGCGGCGCGACGCGGCGCCGCGGGCTTCACGAGCCCGAGGGTGGACGGTGCGATTCGTCGCGCGACCGCGAGCACGATTGCGAGCATCACTGCGTACTGAATGAGGGCTCCCACGGCGGTCTCCCAGCGGTAGAGCGCGCCCGGCTCGCGGCCATCCGAGGTCGACTGAGCCAGGTAGGCGAGCACGATCAGCAGGGTGACGAGCACCGTCCAGGCGACGAGCGTCGTGCGGGGGACAACCGTGTGGCGCGCCGGGGGCACGGGCATCATCGAATCACGAACCGGCGTGGCGGTGACGGCTACAACACGCGCCGTTGTCAAAGGGTGCCCGTCTGGGCCGCCGTCAGCGCGGTACGGTGCCCCGGTGGTCGGCGCAACCACCATCGACGATGCGATCGCGACCGTGCTCGCGAGTATCCCGACGGCTACCGTAGAGCGGGTGCCGATTGCGGCCGCTGGCGGCCGCGTGCTCGTGGAGAACGCGGTGGCCCCGGTCGATCTTCCACTGTTCCCGAGCTCGAGCATGGACGGCTTCGCCGTCAGGGCCGCCGACACCCCCGGAGTGCTCAGGGTCGTCGGCGAGGTGGCCGCGGGCAGGCCGTCGGAGCGCGCGTTGGGCCGCGGAGAAGCACTGGCCATCTCGACCGGTGGTGTCGTACCGGCGAGCGCCGATGCGGTCGTCCCGGTCGAGCACACCGAGCGGAACGGCGACCACGTGACTGTCGGTGCCGTGGTGGCGGGCGCATTCGTGCGACCGCGCGGTGGCGACGTGGCGGCCGGGGCGCTGGTCGTGCCCGCGGGTGCCTCGCTCACGGCAGCGCGGTTGGCAGCGCTCGCTGCCTGTGGGATCGCCGAGGCGGGCTGCGGTGCTCGCCCCCGCGTGGCGATCATCTCGACCGGAACCGAACTGCGCCATCCGGGAGAGACGCTGCGTCCCGGTGAGATCTACGAGTCGAACGGCCTCATGCTTGAGGCGGTGGTCAAGGGCGCGGGCGCCACGTCGACACTCCTCGGCTCGGCAACGGACGAGTGGGGAGCGCTCTGCGCCGTGCTCGAAGAGGGACTCGAGCATGACGTCCTCGTCACGTCGGGCGGCGTCTCGGTCGGTCCGCACGACCTCGTTCCATCCGCCCTCCGCAGTCTCGGTGTCTCGGAGGTGTTCCACGGCGTCGCGATGCGCCCGGGAAAGCCGGTGTTTTTCGGGCTGAAGGGTCGGCGGCTCGTGTTCGGGCTACCCGGCAACCCCGTCTCGTCGCTTGCGGGCGCGCTGCTCATGCTCGTACCGGCCCTCCGGGCGCTCCAGGGTGCATCGGACCCGGGTCCGCGATTCGAGGTCGGCGTGTTGGACGCGGACGTTGCGCGACTCGCCGACCGGGAAGACTTTCTTCGGGTGAGAATCGAGGCGGGTCCGCACGGTGGAGCGCGGCTTGCCCCGCTCTCCGGGCAGCAGTCCCACATGATCGTTGAGGCTGCAGCAGCCACCGCGCTCGCGCGGGTGCCTCGGGGCGCGGGCATTCTGCGCCGCGGCTCCCGGGTGCGTTACCTCCGACTGGGTGACGGCGCGTAGGTTCCGCGGACGAGCGCGGCAACCTGTCCTGCGGCGGTACCCCACACCGCAGCGGCGATGACCGCAAGCCACGGCGCTGTCCCGGTCGTCACCAGAGCGGCGAGATGGAGCGGCGCGCGCACTCCGAGGCCGAGTTCGACAGCGATCACGCCCAACGCGATGGCGGGGCCGGCAAGCCCGATCCCGAAGACCACGTCCGCGATCACGGGCCGGGGCTGTGGAAGCACCGCGAGCGCGAACCAGGCGACGAGCGACAGCACGAGGAACACGAGCAGGTAGGGGCTGGCTGCGGCGGCGAGGATGGTCGCCAGACAGAGCGCAAGAAGCGCCACGGACCAGCCGGCGAGGGTTTCGTCATCGCGAACGGCGTCTGCCGCGACCACCCGGAGCCGCGTACGGGCGACCGCCACGAGCCAGACGGTCGCAGCGAGCCCGAGTGTGACCAGCGGAACCGGTGCAGCCGACGTGATCGCAGGCCCCGGCATGGCGTCGTCCAGGTGGGGAAGATCGCCGACGATCGCGCCGACGCCAAGCGCTGCGAGGGTTGCGAGCCAGGGCCAGCCCCGCCGCCTGAGGTCGCGCCACGCAGGACCAAGCGCCGTCCCGCGCCGCCGTACCCGGATGGCGAGCTCGATCGCAGCGATGACGAACGGAACTGAGGCGACCAGAAGGAGTGTCTCAAGGGCCCAACCCGGCAGCGCCCTGCTCCCCAGATGGAGCGCCGTCGCTGTTGCTCGCGGCAGTTCGACCGCTGCGTCGAGCGAGCCGATCGCCAGATCGACGCCCGCGCCGAGCCTCCCGATCGCGTCGTCATCGATCGGCGCCACCGCGCCACCCGAGGCGGAGCGGCTCTCCTCCCCGGTCGTGATCCCGACTGCTCCTACGCCTCGGTCGAGAAGCAACGTCTCCTCGCCACCGATTGAGGGGAGGCCGAGGAAGACGAGTTGCGAGATCACCCCAGGGATCGCTGCGTGCTCCCCGGTCTCGTCCACGACCCGTAGGGCAACGGTCTGCAGCAGCCCAGCTGCCGAGGTCGAGCGATGCGCACCGGCTATCCGGAGGCGGGGTGTCGCGGGGCCACCGACCCCGTCGAGAACGAGCGCGACCGCAGCGCGGTGTTCGCGCTCGGCGAAGCGGCGAGCACCGACTCCGCCGTACGCCCCACCGTCCGTCCAGAGGAATACGAGCCGGTGGAGGGGCCTGCGCGGGAGGACACCCGCAGTCCCGGCGCTCGAGAACCCGCGTGCGAGCTCGATGAGCACCCCAACACCGCTTGCGTTGTTCTGTCCCCCATCTTCCTTGTTGTCGAGATGGGCAACAACAACGATCGAATCATCAATCGTTCCAGCGACGACAACGGAGACGTTCCGCAGCGCCACCGGTCCGAGCCCGGGCACGTTCTCTGTCCAGACGTCCTCCTCGACCCGGAACCCGTGCGGTGCGAGGCGATCCCGAAGCCAGCGGGCCGCGCCCTGTGCCCCGGGAGAGCCCGGGGAGCGGACGGGGTGTGCCTGATCGAGCTCCCGCGCCAGCGCCGCAGCGGCACGACCGTCGAAGGCTGACGGGAACGCGGGTTCAGCGACGGTCGGCGGCGGCCGTAGAGCAAGCACCGCGAGGACGACCGGGATCGCGATGAGGATCGACGTGTTCCGCAGCAGACGGCCATCGATCGGCCGGTTCACGGGTCGCATCGTGCGGCCGCGACGATCGCGCCGACGGGCCGGGTCGAGCCGCACGCGCCGCATCCGCCCGAGTGTAGGTGCCGGGGGGTTCCGAGGCGCACCGATGCGCACGCGGTAGGGCGGTGCGTTTCCACGTGGAAACGGTCGAACGCGCGCAACCACGCGTGCGTGTGCGGCTCGACTAGTCGGGCCGCGCCTCCCCGCGGAGCCGACCTCTAAGATGCGTCGCTGTGTCCGGCCTCTCCCACATCGACGAGGGTTCGGGAAGCGTCCACATGGTGGACGTCGGATCGAAGCCCGTCGTTCAGCGAAGGGCGGTGGCATCTGCGACCGTCCGGCTCTCCCCTGGGACGGCGGAGCGGCTTCGCGCGCTGCCAAAGGGAGATGCGTTCGTGGTCGCACAGATCGCCGGGATCCAAGCGGCGAAGGGCACGGCCGGTCTGATCCCGCTCTGTCACCCACTCCCGCTGTCGTCCGTCGACGTGGCGTTGGAGATTGTCGGCGACACGGTGGTCGTGACGACGGTGGCGCAGACGACCGCCCAGACTGGTGTGGAGATGGAGGCCCTCACGGGCGCGGCGGTGGCCGCCCTCACCGTGTACGACATGGCGAAGGCGGTGGATCCGGCAATGGAGATCACCGGGATCCGTCTGCTCGAGAAGACGAAGGGCCAGGCCGCGGCGAGCTGAACGCGCGCGCGATCGACAGCGCACGCGGGTTCCGCCCGTGAGCCGGGCTGGATGGCCGACGGATCGCTGCGGTATGCACCGGTGGTGACGGGGCTGCGCGCGCCCCTCGCCCTGCGGTTCGCGCGCCTGGTGAAGCTCGAACACACGGTCTTTGCGCTCCCGTTCGCGTACGTCGGGATGCTGCTTGCCGCCGGCGAGCAGACCACCGGTGCGGACGCGGTGTGGGTGACGCTCGCGATGATCGGCGCACGGACGCTCGCGATGGCCCTAAATCGGCTGGTCGACCGGACCGTCGACGCTCGCAACCCCCGAACGCGCCTCCGTGAGCTCCCAGCCGGCGCACTCTCCGTCACACAGGTCGGAGCGCTGTGCCTCGCCGCGTTGGCTGTCTACGCCATCGCTGCCTGGCAGTTGCACCCCGTTGTGCGCCCGCTGGTCCCCATCCCCGTGGTGCTGTTCATCGTCTACCCCTATTTGAAACGTGCCACCTGGGCGTGCCACCTCTGGCTCGGTGTCTCCCTCGGTCTCGCGCCGGTCGGCGCATGGCTCGCCGTGAGCGGGAGCGCCCCGTGGGAGGCGTGGGTGCTGGCTGCCGCGGTGGCGCTCTGGGTGACCGGCTTCGACCTTTTCTACGCGCTTCTCGACCTCGAGCACGACAGATCGGCGGGGCTGCATTCGTGGGCGACGCGGTTCGGCGTGCAGGGTGTGTTCAACGGCGCCCGATCGATGCACGCACTGGCCGTCGTGGGGATCGCGGTCGTCGTGGGAGCTCTGGGGCTCGGCGCGGCCGGCTGGGTGGGCGTAGCGACCGTTGCTGCGCTCCTCGGCTACGAGCACAGCATCATCCGTCCCACCGACCTTCGGCGATTGAACGCAGCGTTCTTCACCGTGAACGGCGCCGTCAGCATCGCGTTCTGTCTCGCGATCGCGGTCGAGACGCTCGCGTAGGAACGGCCGCCGGCGCATGGCGGTGTCGCACGTGCGGGATCGGGGACATGGGAGGTCGGTCGGGCAGGTCAGCTGCTTGCGGACGCCGAGCGGACGCGCGACGGTGAGTCGACCCGTTTCCACGTGGAAACGGAGATCGCGACCTGCAGTGAGAGCGTGGCCGATGCGGCCCCCGGTGTCGCCGCGAGCTCGGCGATCGGGCAGGGTCGTGCAAGGCGCCGTTCGTTGCGCGGCACGGGCGGCCGCAGATCCGGCACGATGGCGGTACACATGGGGCACTCGGGGCCGGATAGCGTGAATGCAGGGGCCCTCACAGGCCCCCTAGGGGAGGTTGGGGACGCGCTCGGCGCGGATCGGGCAGCGCGCGGAGCGAGCGTGTCCGCACCCCTTATCCGTGCGGCCGACGTCGAGCGCTGGTTCGGGGAACGCCGCGCCCTGCCGCCGGTGAGTTTCGTGCTCGACCACCAGTCCACCACTGTTGTCACCGGAGCAAACGGATCCGGGAAAACGACGCTGTTGCGCCTGATCGCAGGGCTGGCCGCGCCGACCAGGGGCCTTCTCGAGGTGGCGATCGACCGGTCTCGTGTCGGCTACCTCGGCCACGAACCGCTCCTCTACAACGACTTGACACCTGACGAGAATCTTGGACTGTTCGCTCGGCTCTATCGCGTCCCCGATCGTGCGCGTCGCGTGGCGGAGCTGCTGGACACCTACGGGCTGCACGCCGTGCGGAACGAACGGGTCGGCTCGTTCTCGCGCGGCATGACGCAACGCGTCGCGATCTGCCGTGCGGTACTCCACCGCCCTACGCTCCTCGTCCTCGATGAGCCGCACACCGCGCTCGACACCGACGGGTCCGCGTTGCTCGACGCGCAGCTCGCAGAGCTCGCCCGAAACGTCACGCTCGTGGTCGCCACACACGAGCCTCATCGGCTCGATCGCATTGCAACGGGACAGATCGTGCTGGGCGCACCGTGATCGCGTACGCGCAGGACGTTCTCGCACTCGCCCGCAAGGATCTGCGGCTCGAGTTGCGCGCGCGGGACACGCTCCCGGCGATGCTTCTGTTCGTCGCGGCGACGCTCGTCGTCTTCCACTTCGCGCTCCCGGAAGGGAGCGGAGCGGCTCCCGCCTACGGGCTGTTGTGGGTCGCGCTCGTCTTCACGTTGCTCGTCGGGCTCGCGCGCGCCTGGGCGCCGGAGCGCGAGGCGGGCGCACTCGACGCGCTCGTGCTCGCTCCGAGCGACAGGAGCGCGATCTGGCTTGCGAAGACGATCGCGATCCTTGCCTTTCTGTTCGCTGCCGAGGCGGTGGCATTACCGCTCTTCGCACTCCTCCACGCGCCGCTGGACGGCGCCGCGCTGCTCGGGGCGGTGCTCGCGTCGATCGGCATCGCCGTGGTCGGATCGCTCGTCTCGGCGATGGCCGCGGTCGCCCGCGGCCGCGAGGTGATCCTCCCGCTGCTCCTCCTCCCGCTCGCGATTCCGCTCGTTGTCGGGGGTGCCGGTTCCGCGATCTCGCCGACCCCCGAGACCTACCTCCTCTTCCTGGCACTCTACGACGCGGTGTTCGCAATACTTGCGTGGGCCACGTTCGAATACGTGATCACGGAGTAGCGGCCACACGGAGACTCGTTCGCACGGCCGCCGACGCCGTTCGCCACACCCGACCATGCGCACCACGACCGCCATCCCGCTCGCACCCGCCGCCTGGGTTGCGGTGGCGCTCGGAGCAGCCGCGACGGTGATGATCTTCTTCGTCGCACCTGCGGATGTGGACCAGGGGTTGTCGCAGAAGATCTTCTACATCCACGTTCCGATCGCGCTGACCGCCTACGGGTGCTTTGCGGTCGGCGCGTGGAAGGCCCTGCGGCTCCTCGCGACCCGCCGCTCGCGATTCGATCTCGAGAGTTACACCGGTGTCCATCTGGGAACGATCTTCGGGGTGCTCACCCTCGTGACCGGCGCGATCTGGGCGAAGGCATCGTGGGGCGTGTGGTGGTCGTGGGGCTCGAACCAACTCGTGCTCTTCCTCGTGCTCTTTCTCTTCTACTGCGCGTACTTCATGCTGCGGTTCTCCGTCGACTCAGGCCCACGGCGTGAACGGGTCTCAGCGGTCTATGCACTCCTCGGAGTGGCGCTCATCCCGATCAGCTTCCTCGCGATCCGACTCGCGAGCGACTTCATCCATCCGACGGTGTTCACGCGGGAGGGTCCCCAGATGGCGGGCACGATGTTCGCGGCGTTCTGCGTCTCATGGGCGGCGATCGCCGCTCTCGCGTGGGTGATGTATCGAATCGAACTGAGCGGGAAGCGCACGGACGCCCAGCTTCGCGCGGCTCGCGGAGCGACCGGATGAGCGCGGCCGAGAAGTACGTCGCTGCGGTCTACGGCGTGTTTCTGCTCGTCGTCCTCGTGTGGATCGCGATCATCGCCGCGAAGCTCGCCCGGCTCGAACGGGAAACTGGCGACCTCGCGGATCGCGCGCAGGGCGATGCGGATGGCTGAGCTCCTCGTCGCGGTTGCCGTCGCTGCATACGCCGTGGCGGCGATCGGGTATGCGGGGGAGCTGCGCGGGCCAGGTGCCGCTGGGCGGATCGCGACCTGGGCGACGCGGCTCGGCTGGCTCGGGCACTCGGGACTGCTCGTCGCACAGGCCGTCACGGCGGCCGGTTTCCCCTGGGCCACGTGGCCAGGCGCGCTGAGTCTCCTCTCGTGGCTCGTCGTGACGGGCTTCCTTGTCTGGGGCTGCCGCCCGCGGTACCGGTTGCTTGGTCTCGCCGTCGTGCCTGTCGCTGGCGCGCTACTCGCGCTCGCGTGGGCCGGACACGGGGCGACGGTCGAGAACGGCGATGGCTCGGCCACACTGCTCGCGGTCCACACCGCACTTATGCTCGCGGCGATTGCGGGATTCACGTTGACGACCGGGACGGCGACGCTCTACCTCTGGGAGGAGCGCCGACTGAAGCGGCGCGACTCACGGCTGTTCCGACTCCGTGTACCCCCGCTCGAAGCTCTTGACCGGCTGTCGGCGCGAGTCGCTGGTGGCGCGTTCGTGTTCCTCACGCTCGGGATCGCGGTTGGCCTCGCGAGCTTCGATGCAGGCGACTTCGATGCGGCGATGGCGGTAACTCTCGTCGCGTGGGCGCTCTACGGCGTCTCTCTCGTGCTCCGCCACGAGGCCGGACTCCGGGGCCGCCGGCTCGCCAGCCTGCTGCTGGCGGGCTTCGTGGCGCTCGCCATCGTCCTCCCGATCACCCACTTCGCAGCGTGAACCTCAGTCTCGTCGGTGTTTCGCACCACGGTGCGGCGCTCGAGGTTCGGGAACGCGTCGCGGTCGATCGTGAGCGTGCAGGCACGCTTGCACGCTCGCTCGCCGACGGGTGCGAGGCGGTTGTCCTCTCCACCTGCAACCGGACGGAGCTCTACCTCGCGGCGGAGGGCGGCGACCATCTGCAGGAGCGAGCCGACACCGCGCTGCTTGCGCTGGCAGGCGATCGCTCCGCCGGACTCGCGCCTGCGATGTATCGCCTCGCGGACGAATCGGCTGCGCTTCACCTGTTCCGAGTCGCAGCCGGCCTCGACTCGATGGTTCCCGGGGAGGGAGAAATCCTGGGTCAGGTTCGCGATGCGTTCGAAACCGGAACCACGGGCCCGCTTCTCGACCGACTCTTCCGGATGGCCCTCCACGCGGGCCGCCGGGCCCGCGTCGAGACGGCAATCGGGGAGAGTCCCACGTCGGTAGCAGCCGCTGCTGCAGCGCTCGCCCAGCAGGTGTTCGATGGGCTCTCTGGTCGGAGAGTCGTCCTGATCGGCGCGGGACGGACGAGCGAACTCGCGGCCCGAAACCTCCGCTCCCGCGGTGCGATCGTGGCGGTTGTCGCAAACCGGACACCGGAGCGGGCGGCCGAGCTTGTCGCACGACACGGTGGCCGGGCAGTCGGACTCGACGAGGTCCCCGCGTCGCTCGCGGATGCCGACATCGTCGTGAGTTCGACGTCGGCGCCAGGGTTCGTGCTCCGCGCGGACGAGGTGGCGCCCATCGTTCGGGCACGCCGTGGTCGCCCGCTGGTGCTCGTCGATCTCGCGGTGCCGCGCGATCTCGATCCTGCGCTCGCGGCGTTCGACGGGTGTTTTCTGTACGACATCGACGACCTCGAGGGCGTTGTTGCCACGTCTCTTGCCGGGCGCCGCGCGGAGGCTGTCCACGCGGAGCGGATCGTCGCCGCAGAGGCCGATCGATTCCGTGAGTGGCAGGCGTCGCTCGCCGTGGTGCCGGCGATCGCGTCGTTGCGCGAGCACGCCGAGGCGATCCGCTCCGCCGAACTTGCACGGGTGGAGGGGCGTCTTTCCCGCCTCTCCGACAGTGAACGACAGACGGTCGAAGCGATCACCTCGCAGATCGTTGGCAAGCTGCTTCACCTGCCGACAGTCCGGCTGAAGGAGGCTTCGGCTCATCCGGACGGGCTGGTCTATGCTCGGGTGGTGCGGCATCTCTTCGGGCTTGGCGAAAGTGAAAGATCGTGACGCACGCGACGGTCACGCGACCGCTGCCCCTCCAGAGCCCGACCTCGTTTCTTCGGATCCGCCCTCGCGCTCACCGCATCTGCGGCGAGCCCCACACCACAACTGTCCGCCTCTGCCGTGCTGCTGCGCGTCGGAAGCCGCGGTAGCCGACTGGCGCTCGTCCAGGCGGAGCGCGCGGCGGAGACGTTGCGTCGCCCCGGCCTGGAGATCGCGCTCATCCCGATCACGACGGCTGGCGATCGCGATCGCAGCCGTCCGTTCGGCGAGATCGGGTCGCGTGGCGTGTTTGTCAAAGAGCTCGAAGAGGCGCTGCTCGAGGGGCGCATCGATGTCGCCGTCCACTCCGCGAAGGACATGACCGCGACGGACCCCGAGGGACTGGTGGTGGGTGCCTATCTCCGACGCGAGGATCCTCGCGACGCCCTGTGCGGAGCGGCGCGGATCCAGTCGGGGATGCGGATCGGGACCGCCTCGGCACGACGTCGGGCGCAGCTGCTCGCGTTCGACCCGACGCTGTCCATCGAGCCGCTCCGTGGAAACGTCGACACGCGGCTTCGGAAGCGCGACGAACGGGGGCTCGACGCGGTCGTTCTCGCCGCCTGCGGTCTCGATCGCCTCGGTCTCGCGTCCGAGATCGGTCTCCGATTCGACCCCGACGTCATGCTCCCCGAGGCGGGACAGGGGGCGGTCGCACTCCAGGTGCGGCTCGGTGACGAGGCGCTCGCTGCAGCCGCCGATGACGAGGCGACGCGCCGGTGTGTCGAGGCGGAGCGTGCATGCGTGGCGGCGGTCGGCGGTGGATGTCTCGCGCCGGTCGCTGCGCACCACGACGGTGTGACGCTGACCGCGCTCATCGCGGCGGAAGATGGCGTGTGGATCGAGCGGCGGAGCGGACACGACCCGCGCACGCTCGGTCTGGAGCTTGCCGAGTTCGCCCGGCGGCACGACCCGCGCGGCGCGAACGCCTGACGGGCGCTGTATGGCCCACGTCGTCGTCACCCGCCCGGTGGGTCAGGAGACCGAACTCGTAGAGCGGCTCCGCGCCAACGGGCACCGTGTCGATCACGTGCCGCTCCTCGAGATCGAGCCGATCGGCGACGACCCGATCGACGTCTCCCCGTTCGATCTCGTGGTCCTCACGAGCCCGAACGGCGCCCGCGAGCTTCGCCGTCGGATGGTGGGAGAGCCACGGAAGGTCGCAGCGATTGGGCGCGCCACCGCGGACGCATTCGGCGACGCAGCGATCGTCGCCGAGGTCGCGACTCAGGAGGGCCTGCTCGCGGCGATCCCGGTGCCGGCGGGCCGAGTGCTGTTCGCGGCGGGCGAAGGTGCCCGCACCCTGCTTCCCACGGCGCTCGGTGCCGAGATCGAGGTTCTCTACCGAACGGTTGAAGTCCCGGCCTCTCCCTTCGAGGCCGATCTCGTCGTGCTCGCCTCAGCGTCCGCGGCGCGGGCGCTGGCGCGCGTTGGGTCGCCCCGCCGCGTGGTCACGATCGGGCCCGAGACGACCAGTGCTGCTGTCGGAGTGGGGCTGGATGTCGTTGCGGAGGCTGCGACGCACGATCTCGACGGGCTCGTCGAGGCGGTCGGTCTCGCTGCGTCCGGCCTCGAATAGCGCGTCGACCGATCTCAGAGGATCTTCCTGCCGAGGGCGCTCGCGACGAGCTCGACAGCCATGTGTGCGGTGCGGTTCGCGCGGTCGAGGATCGGATTGACCTCGACGAGCTCGAAGGAGCCGAGCAGGCCGGACTCCGCCGCAAGCTCGCACGCCAGGTGTGCCTCGCGGTACGTCAGTCCCCCCGGGACCGGTGTGCCGACGCCCGGCGCTATTCCGGGGTCGAGCACGTCGAGATCGAGTGACACGTGGACGAATCCCGGGCCTGCGGCGCGATCGAGCGCCTCGAGGATCACGCGCTCGATCCCGATCCGATCGATCTCGCTCATCGTGTAGACACGGATGCCGTGCGCTCGGATGAGCGCTCGCTCACCGTCGTCGAGTGAGCGGACTCCGACGACCGAGAGCCGTCGTGGATCGACCGAGGGCACGGTCAACGCGGGGTGCGTGAAGGCGTTGCCGCCGAGCCCGAGCACGGCCGCGAGTGGCATCCCGTGGACGTTCCCGGAAGGACTGGTCGAAGGGGTGTTGAGATCGCCATGCGCGTCGAGCCAGATCGCCCCACCGGATTGCCCGGCTGCTCTCGCCAGGCCGGACAGCGTCCCGAACGCGATCGAGTGGTCGCCGCCGAGCACGAGCGGGAACGCGCCACCCAGGACAGCACGTTCGACCGCGCCCGAGACCTTCGCGCACGCCTCGAGGATCGCGGGCAGGAACCGTGCGCTCGGGTGGCCCATGTCGATCGCCTCCGGCTCGGGCGTGACAACGTTGCCGGTATCCGTGACGGGGCGGTCGAGCGTGGCGAGCGCTTCTTCGAGTCCCGCGTAGCGGATCGCGGAGGGACCCATGTCCACGCCGCGCCGACCTTGCCCGAGGTCGAGTGGCGCACCGATGATCGCGACCGACGAGGGGACGGTCATGGCGGGATACGGTAGCGAGCGTCCGGCTAGACTGGCCCTGCGCGGCGGGGTAGCTCAGTTGGTAGAGCACACGGCTGAAAACCGTGGTGTCGCCGGTTCAAGTCCGGCCCTCGCCACTTCCGTCCCGCTCAGCGGTTCTCGATCGGGACGAACGGCCGCTCGGCGGCGCCGGTGTAGAGCTGGCGCGGACGCGAGATCTTCTGCTCGGAGTCGATCAGCATCTCCTCCCACTGCGCGAGCCACCCCGGCAGTCGCCCGAGGGCGAACAGCACCGTGAAGTAGTCGGTGGGATACCCCATCGCCTGGTAGATGAGCCCCGAGTAGAAGTCCACGTTCGGGTAGAGGCGACGCGACACGAAGTACTCGTCCTCGAGCGCGATCCGCTCGAGTTCGAGCGCGATCTCGAGCTTCGGGTTCAGCCCCGTCTCGGCAAACACCTGGTCGGCAACCTGCTTGATGAGCTTCGCGCGCGGGTCGTAGCTCTTGTAGACGCGATGCCCGAAACCCATCAGGCGCCCTCGACCTGCCTTGACGCCCTCGATGAATCCGGGGACGTTCGCGACCGTCCCGATCTCTTCCAGCATCCGCAGCACCGCCTCGTTCGCGCCACCGTGCAGCGGCCCGTAGAGCGCGGCGATCCCCGCGGAGACCGCGGAGAACGGGTCGACCTGCGATGAGCCGACGCCACGGACCGCGCTCGTCGAGCAGTTCTGCTCGTGGTCGGCGTGGAGGATCAGGAGGATCTCGAGCGCCCGCTGCAGCACCGGGTTCGGCTCGAGCCGCCCGCCCATCTCGAACGTCATGTTGACGTAGTTGCCGATGTAGTTGAGGTCGTTGCGCGGAAGGATGTACGGAAGACCGCGGCCGTGCCGGAAGATGTACGCCGCGATCGTCGGAAGTTTTGCGACCAGTCGCACGCGCTGGAGATACCGACTCTCGGGGTCGGAGATGTGCTTCGCGTCCGGGTAGAACGTCGAGAGCGCACCGACCGTGCCGAGCAGCATCCCCATCGGGTGCGCGTCGTACCGGAAGCCCTCGAGGAAGCGCTGGACGTTCCCGTGGACGTACGTGTGGACGCGCACGTCGTCTTCCCACCGAGCCAACTCGGTCGGGGTGGGCAGCTCGCCCTCGAAGAGGAGGTACGCGGTCTCGAGGAACGTTGCGTGCTCGGCGACCTGCTCGATCGGATAGCCGCGGTAGCGGAGGATCCCCTCGTCGCCATCGATGTAGGTGATTGCGCTGCGACACGAGGCCGTGTTCAGGTACGCAGGGTCGTATGTGAGCAGTCCCTCGCCAGCCTCATTCTTGATCGCTCCGAGGTCGGTGGCTCGGATCGCCCCGTCCACGATCTCGACCGTGTACTCGCGGCCTGTGCGGTTGTCGGTGATCGTCAGCGTTTCAGGCGGCACGGGTCTCTCCTCGGTTCGATGCTCTGAGGGTACCGGTGCCTGCTCCGCCGTCGCCCTACCTCTGCGCGAGGACGGCACGCGCGACTCCCGGCACCGCGAGCGAGCCGTCGTTCGCGACGAACGGTGCGAGGAGCCGCCCGGCGCGTTCCGGGATCGAGCGTTGCGCATCCGCGGGGAGACGCGCGAGCAGCGCGCCGAGCGAGGGCGACATGTCGCACGTCGACGCCCACCACTCGTCGAGTGAGGCCGCAGTCCAGAGCACCGGTACCTCGTCGATCGTGGTGACGGTCAGTCCCGTCGACTCGATCAGTGAGTGGAGTTCGTGGGGGTCAGAGAGACGGAACGGGCCGGGCAGTCCTGGATCGGGTGGATCGGTGAGACCGAGTTCGACCGCGGCACGCCCGGCAACGGTCATCAGGGGGTTGCGTGCCGGTTCGGCCCAGACGGCGATCACCGCACGCCCACCGGGACGGAGGACGCGCGCGATCTCGGCTGCGGCCTCGGCACGCTCGGGGACGAGCATCAGTCCGAACTTGCAGAGGACGCCGTCGAACGAGCCGTCGGGGAGACCGAGCGCGGTGGCGTCAGCGGTCGCGAACGTGACATCGGCGCACCCGAGCTCTGCCGCCCGTCGGCGCGCGCTCTCGACCATCTCGGGCGAGCTGTCGGTCGACAGCAGCGACCCTCCTGGCCGGATACGCGTAGCGGCGAGAAACCCTGTATCGCCGCTTCCCGCCGCAATCTCGAGCAGTCGGTCGCCCGGTCGCGGGTCCAGGAGATCGACCATCCGCTCCGACAGCGCGTGGGTCGCCTCCCAGAACAGCGCGCGCCGCCGTTCCCAGCCGGGAGCGACGGCGCGCCAACCTTCGACCTCCTGCTGGTGGAGCCCTATGAGGCGCCCGCCGTGAACTGCGGGATGATGTGTTTGCCGTACGCCTCGAGCGTCTCCTCCTGCCCGTGCGTCATGAGGTAGATCGCGAAGTGGTCGACCCCGATCGACTCGAGTTCTCGCAGCTTTGCGGTGATCTGCGCGGCATCGCCGAGCACCGAGAACCGGTCGCAGACCTCGTCGGTAACGAATTCTCCGTGGGCGGCGCCGACCCGCGAGTGGTCGTTGTAGTCATAGAACTTGCGTGCCGCGAGGAAGTCCGTCAGGGCACGCGGGATCACCGTGCCGTCTGTGCCGTAGCGATCTACGAGGTCCTTGACGTGGTTCGAGACCATCGCCGGGAACCAGCGTGTCTGCTCGCGACCGTCCTCGATCGCTCCGACATGGCTGGGTGCACACACGATGCACTTGAGTGCAGCCGGGTCGCGCCCCGCTTCCTCGGCCGCGGCGCGGGCGGTCGCCATGATCCACTGGATGATCTCCGGATCGGCGAGCTGGATGATCACGCCGTCCCCGACTCGGCCTGCGACCGCGAGCGCCTTCGGCCCGTAGCCGGCGACCCACAGCGGGATCTGCGGCAGCTCCGGGCGAACCCACTTGAGCTGGAGATCCTTCTCGTTCCAGTGGACCTCGCGACCGTTCATGAAGTCACGCATCATCGTCAGCGACGTCTCGAACTCCGCGACCTTGACGGGCTGCTGGCCGATGTAGCGGCGAGCCGAGTCGCCGCGGCCGATACCCATCGCCATCCGGCCGTCGGAGATGTCGTGGAGGGTCGCGTAGCTCGACGCGAGCACGGTCGGTTCGCGCGTGCCTGGGTTCGTGACGAGGTGCCCGAACTTCATCCGGGTCGTCGCCTGGATGGCCATCGTCAGCTGCGGGAACGAGTCCTGCCAGAGGACGTGTGAGTCGTACGTCCAACCGTGCTCGAACCCGTGCCGCTCACCGAGCACCATCAACTCGACGAGCCGCGATGCAGGTGGGTCGGGAAGAACCGTCACACCAAAGCTCAGCGCCATACCCAGCATCCCTCCTTGTACGTGGTCAGTACGCCGAGTATCGCCTAGA
>CAYXAS010000005.1:29901-53017 GCA_964461665.1 uncultured Gaiellales bacterium | reverse complement strand
CAGCCCGACCACCCATCAGCCGCGTCTCACACGTCTGTGGTCAGTACACCTAGGGCGGCTGCGCTTCAGGGATCTGCCCGGCCGCAGGCGGGGATCCCCCACGAGACACACACCCCGAGACGGAGAATGTTGCGCCCGCAGCCGCCCAGGGCGGCTGCGCTTCAGGGATCTGCCCGGCCGCAGGCCGGGATCACCCGCGACCCGTGCCGCGAAAGCGGGACGGGTCTTGCGGGAACGAGTTCAGCCGCGCTCGAAGTAGCGCTTCCGCTCCCAGTCGGTGACGTGCTTGTCGTGGAGCGCCTGTTCGGTGCGGGCGTAGTGGAGGTAGTGGTCGACGACCTGGTCACCGAACGCGCCACGCGCCATCGTCCCGCGCTCGAGCGCAGCGATCGCGTCGCGCATCGTGGACGGGAACCGCCTTGCGTCCGAGATGTATGCGTTGCCCTCGATCGGGGGCGGCAGTTCGAGCGCGTGCTCGATCCCGTGTAGCCCGGCCGCGATGATCGCGGCGAAGGCGAGGTACGGGTTGGCGTCGCCACCCGGGATGCGCGTCTCCGCGCGCCGCGCCGCGGTCCCCGGCCGACCGACCACCCGGAACCCGCACGAGCGATTGTCGTTCCCCCACGCGAGCGTCGTCGGCGCCCATGAGCCGGCCGCGAAGCGCTTGTACGAGTTGATCGTCGGCGCGAGAAACACCGCAAACTCCTCAACGCACGTGATCTGCCCGGCGAGCCAGTGGCCGAACAGCTTCTCGTCGGTTGCGAATGCGGGCTTACCGTCACGGGAGAGCGACGAGTGGACATGGCACGAGTTGCCGATCCAGTCCTCGTACGGCTTCGCCATGAACGTGATCGACCGTCCGTGCTGGAACGCGATCTCCTTGGCGCCGTTCTTGTAGACGACGTGGTTGTCCGCCATCGTGAGCGCGTCGGTGAAGCGGAAGTTGATCTCCTGCTGCCCCGGCCACGCTTCGCCCTTCGAGGTCTCGACGCGCATCCCCGCGGCGTGCATGTGGTTCCGGATCGCGCGGAGCAACGGCTCGTCATAGGTCGTGCCAAGGATGTGGTAGTCGAGGACGTACGGGACGGTCGGGGTGAGACCCGCGTAGCCCTTCTCGTGCGCTTCCGCGAAGGTCTCCTTCAGGAGATAGAACTCGAGTTCGCTTCCGAACATCGGCGTGTATCCGAGCGCCTCGACGCGCGCGACCTGCGCCTTGAGCACCTGGCGGGGCGAGGGCGCGACGGGGGAGTGGTCGTGCCAGAGCACATCGCCAAGCACGAGTGCCGTCCCCTCGAGCCACGGGATCCGCCGCAGCGTCGCGAGGTCGGGCGCGATGTCGAAGTCTCCGTACCCCTTGTCCCACGAGGCGATCTCATAGCCGGGGATCGGCTCCATCTCCATGTCGAGCGCCATCAGGTACGTGCACCCCTCGACCGAGCGACCGGCGGCGTGCTCCTCGAGGAAGAACTCGGCGTGGAGCCGCTTCCCCAGCAGGCGGCCCTGCATGTCCGTGAACGCGACCACGACCGTGTCGATCTCGCCGCGCGCAGCCAGCCCCTGTAGCTCCTCGATCGCCAGCATGGCGCGATCCTAGAGATTCGCCTGAACCGCCCGACCACCAGTCGCCGACGATCTGGTTGCACACGTCTGGTCGCCGTCCTAGGATCGCGAGCGGGCTGGCTCCGGTCAGCCGTCTGCAGGTGTGTTCTCAGCAAGGGAGGGACTCTGTGTCGGACGACCTCGTAGCCCACGACGAAGACGCAAAACGTCTCGCCGAACTCGGCTACAAGCAGGAACTGGAACGGTCGTGGGGCGGCCTCACGAACTTCGCGATCTCGTTCTCGATCATCTCGATCCTCGCCGGCTGCTTCACGACCTACTACCAGGCGTGGAACAACGGCGGCCCGTTCGCGGTGACCTGGGGCTGGCTGATTCTCTCGGCCTTCATCCTGATCATCGCGCTCTGCCTCGCGGAGATCGTGTCCGCGTTCCCGACCGCAGGCGGCGTGTACTACTGGGCGGCAACGCTCGGTGGGCCCGGCTGGGGATGGTTTACCGGATGGTTCAACCTGATCGGCCTGATCGGCGTTGTCGCGTCGGTGGACTACTTCTGCGCGCAGTTCGTCGCGATCACGATCAGCCTGTTCGACTCCAGCTTCGAGCCGTTCAAGTTGACGAACGTGTTCATCATCTTCCTGGTGATCCTGGCGATTCATGTCACGGTCAATGTGTTCCCGAGCCACGTTCTGAAGTTCTGGAACAACATCTCCGCGTACTGGCACATCGCGGGTGCATCGATCGTGGCGTTGATCCTGATCTTCGACCCGGAGAAGCACCAGAGCTTCGACTTCGTGTTCACCGAGAGGTTCAACAACTCGGGCTTCTTCGAGGGCGGAATCAGCGGGGCAGGGTACTTCCTCTACATCATTCCGCTCGGGTTCCTGCTGACGCAGTACACGATTACGGGCTTCGACTCCTGCGGGCACCTCGCGGAGGAGACGAAGGGCGCTGCGCTCGGTGCCGCGAAGGGGATGTGGAAGTCGGTCTTCTACTCGGCGATCGGCGGCTGGATCTTGCTGCTGCTCTTCACGTTCGCCGCCACGAACACCGACGTGATCAATGGCATCAAGACCGACGACCCGGGCTTCTACGGTGTCGGCTCGGTCGTGACGATCTTCGCGACATCGCTGTCGCTCGCAGGGTTCAAGGCGATCATGATCATCGCGTGTGTCGGCCAGATCTTCTGCGGCGGCTCCGGGATGACGAGCGGCTCGCGGATGCTCTTCGCCTTCGCACGGGACGGTGCCGTGCCGGGGTCGAAGTTCTTCGCCAAGGTGACGGCGAGCCACGCGCCGCGCAACGCGACGCTCGGGATCGCGGGCGCCTCGCTGGTGGTCACGGCACCGGCGCTCGTGGGGAACGAGGCGGGCATCCCGTGGGTGTTCTACGCACTCGCCGCGATCACGGTGATCGGGCTGTACATCGCGTACGGCATTCCGATCTATCTCCGATGGCGGATGGGTGACGCGTTCAAAGCGGGCCCGTGGACGTTGGGCTCGAAGTACAAGTGGATGGCGCCGATCGCGATCATCGAGATCCTCGTCGTCTGCGTGTACTTCTCCGCGCCGTTCTCACCGCTCGGGATCCCGGGCAAGGAGGGGTTCGCGCTCAACAACGGCGCGGTGCAGTACGCACCGGTCGTCGTGTTCGGCGTCGTCCTGTTCGCCGGGATCTGGTGGGTCGTGTCGGCGAGGAAGTGGTTCAAGGGGCCGCACAAGCCTCTCGCGTAACGGCAGCGCCGCCGTCGATGCAAGGTGGAGGGCGCCGAAAGGCGCCCTCCACTGTTTTCAGCGCGCGAGCGCAGCCTGGAACGCGGGCTCGGCCGCAGTGCGCGCCATGCGGTCGAAATGCTCGGCCGCATACCCCTCGAAGTCGAAGTCGAGCGTCGAGACGGCGCTCTGGACAACACCCCACATCGCCTCCCGGAAGTCGCTCATGAACCGCATCAGTTCGAGCGCGTCCGCATCCTCCTCAGTTGGCGCGCCAACGTAGGCGCGGAGCAGCGCAGCGCGTTCCTCGGCCCCCAGTCCATGGTTGATCGCGAAGTTCGCGAGATCGAAGAACGGGTCGCCCATCCCCGCGTACTCCCAGTCGACGATCCGCAGTCGCTCCCCGTCGTCGATGAAGTTCGCGTTCAGCAGGTCGTTGTGACACGCGACGCGGGGTGCGCCCGCGCGGTGCGCCGCGATGCTGCGCGCATGGCCGTACGCCGCCCCGAATGCGGATGGCAGCGTCGCTCCCCGGTCGAGTGCGATGTCGCGGTAGGACTCGATCACGTCGAGCGTCTCGAACCTCCCCGGAATCGCCGGACCATCGTGGATCGCACGGAGCGCGGCGGCGACAGCACGCAGACCGTCCGGCTGACGCAGCCGCTCCGGGGAGGGCGTCGCGCCGTCGATGAACCGCGTCACCAGCCACTGCTCCGGCTCGACGAAGGCAACCACCTCAGGCCCGATGCCGACGCGATGCGCTATCTCCGTCGCCGCCCGCTCGCGCCCTCGGTCGATCCCGAGGAGACCCGTATCCCGCCCCACGACCCGGAGCACGAGAGTCTCGGCCCCACGCGTCACGCGGACGTTGTGGTTCGTGATCCCGCCGCCGAGGATCTCCCACGCGTCCACCCCGTCGGGCCAGACACGTTCGACTGCGGCCGCAAGCGCGTCGGTCACGAGCGCAGGCGGGCGCCATCCGGGTCGTAGAGCGGCTCGCGCGCGACCCGTCCGCCGATCCATTCACCAAAGATCTCGACCGCCACCTCCGTCCCGGGACCGAGCGACGCGGGGAGGTAGGCGTAGGCGATCGAGGCAGCGACGGTGTACCCGTAGCCCCCGCTCGTCACCCGGCCAAGCAACTCATCGCCGACCCGCACCGGTTCCGAGCCGAGCGCGACCGCACGTGGATCGTCGAGCGTCAGGCAGCGGAGTGCGCGTTCCGGTGCGCCGCGTGCCGCGAGTGCCTCACGGCCGACGAACTCCCCCTTGTCGGGCTTGACCGCGAACCCGAGTCCTGCCTCGTACGGCGAGTCCTCGGGGGAGATGTCCGAGCCCCAGACGCGGTAGCCCTTCTCGAGTCGGAGCGAGTCGATCGCCCTGTACCCCGCCGCGCGGATCCCGTGTGTCTGCCCCGCCTGCCAGAGCTCGTCCCAGAGAGCCGACCCGAACTCGGCCGGGCAGTAGAGCTCCCATCCGAGCTCACCGACGTAGGTGACGCGCGTCGCGACGCAGGGGACACGACCGACTGAAAGCTCGCGTGCGGCGAGGTACGGGAACGCGGCGTTCGAGAGGTCCTCGACGACGAGGCCCTGCAGCACCTCTCGGGCGGCGGGTCCCCAGAGGCCGAGGCACGCGAGTTGCGAGGTGACGTCGGTCACCCGTGCCGACCCGTCCGCGGGAAGCCGGCGACGCAACCACGCGGCGTCGTGGCGGCCAAAGGCCGTGCCCGTCACGATCCGGAAGTGCTCCTCCCCGAGCCGGGTGACGGTGAAGTCGCACTCGATCCCGCCGCGCTGGTTGAGCGCCTGCGTGTAGACGACCCGACCGATCTCACCCGCGACACGGTTCGCGCAGACCCGCTCGAGAAACACGCCCGCGCCAGGGCCTGTCACGTCGAGCTTCGCGAACGACGACTCGTCGAACAGCGCCACATGCTCGCGGCAGGCGCGATGCTCGGCCCCGATCGCTGGCGACCAGTGCTTCCCGGCCCAGCCACGCGGGCGCAGCGCCTCGTCCCCCTCCGCCTCGTTCGGGGCAAACCAGTTCGCTCGCTCCCAGCCCGACTTCTCGCCAAACACCGCGCCGAGTTCCTGAAGCCGCCCGTAGGCGGGCGTGAGCCGCAACGGCCGACCCGCGCTGCGCTCGTGACCGGGGTACCGGACGTCGTAGTACGTCTCGTAGACCTCCTTCGTGCGCGCGAGCGTGTACGAGCGGGAGCGATAGGCGGCGCCGAAGCGGCGCGAATCCATGTGCCAGACGTCGAGCGACGGGACGCCCTCGACGATCCATTCGGCGACGAGACGCCCCATCCCGCCCGCGCCCGCGAGCCCGTGGGCACAGAACCCGGCCGCAACCCAGAACCCGTCGAGATCGGATGGGCCGAGAATGAACTCGCCGTCCGGGGTGAAGGCCTCTGGCCCGTTGATCAGCTTCACCACGTCCATCTCGGCGAGCGACGGGACACGCACGATCGCGTTCTCCATCAACGGCTCGAACCGCGGCCAGTCCTCCTCGAGCAGCTTCCCGTTGAAGTCACCCGGGATCCCGTCGAGGCTCCACGGCTCGCAGTGGCGCTCGTACCCGCCCATGATCAGGCCGCCCGACTCGGGCCGGTAGTAGACGAGGAGCGACGGATCGCGCATCGTCGGCATGTCGAGCGGCAACCCGCAGGGCCGAAGCACGAGGTACTCGTGCGCCATCGGGATGATTGGGACGTTGACGCCCGCGAGCGCGCCGATCTCGCGCGCGTACATCCCTCCGGCGTTGACGACCACCTCCGTCTCGATGAATCCCCGGTCGGTCTCTACCCCGGCGACACGGCCGTTCCGGATCGCAATCCCCGTGACGCGCGTGTTCGTCTGGATCTCCGCGCCACGACGGCGTGCACCCTCGGCGAGCGCGAACGTCAGCTGGCTCGGATCGATGTAGCCGTCCGTCGGGAGGTAGGCAGCGCCGTGGACACCGTCGAGCGACATCGGTGGGAACAGCGCCTGCGCCTCGGCCGGCGAGATCAACTCGAGGGGGAGCCCGAACGTCTTCGCCCATCCTGCCTGGCGCCGGATCTCCTCCATCCGTTCCTCGGAGGAGGCGAGCCGGAGCGACCCCACCTCGCGCCATCCCGTCTCGAGACCGACCTCCTCGCCCACCGTGCGGTAGAGGTCGACCGAGTCCATCATCATCTTCGTGAGCGAGAGCGAGCTCCGGAGCTGCCCGACGAGCCCCGCCGAGTGGAAGGTGGAGCCGCTCGTCAGGTCGGCGCGCTCGACGAGCACGACGTCCTCGAGCCCGAGTCGCGTCAGCCAGTAGGCGATCGAGCAGCCGCCGACGCCTCCACCGATCACGACTGCGTTCGCCCGCTCCTTCACATCCGCCCCCCTGTCGACCCGCTCACTCTCCGCCCGCGACCCTACGCCGTTCGCCGCTCACCCCGAGCGCGAACCGCTCTCAGCCTGTCCAGGCTCCACCGTTCTGGTCGATCGCCTGGCCAGTGACTCCGCGAGCGTCCGGCGACAGCAGCCACGCGACGGTGCCCGCGATGTCCTCCGGGCGACTCATCCGGCCGAGCGGCACTGCCTCCATCGCACGACGGCGTGCCTCCTCGACACTCGTGCCGGTCGCCGCAGCGATCCCCGCGAGCCCCTCCCGCGCCATCTCCGTGTCTACCCAGCCGGGACACACGGCGTTCACCTGCACGTTGTCCCGCGCGACCTCTGCGGCGAGCGAGCGGACGAGACCGAGCAGCCCCGCCTTCGACGCGCTGTATCCCGTGTAGCCCGGGACGGCGATCCGGGCAAGGACCGACGAGATCACCACGAGATGCCTGGGCTCCGGCCCCGGAGCAAGATGACGGAGCGCGGCGCGGCAGCAGGAATACGTGCCGGTGAGGTTGGTGGCGATCAGATCGTCGAACCGGTCATCCGGACCATCCGCGTTCGCGCCGCCGACGCCGCTCACCGCGACGAGAGCCGAGATCGGGCCGTGCGCCTCAGCCGCGGCGGCGAACGCCGCGTCCACAGCCACTCGATCACGGATGTCACACGGCGTCACGAAGGTCGGCCCTGAGAATTGCGCGGCGGCTGCTTCGAGCCGTTTCCGGTCGCGGGCGAGGAGCGTCACCGCCGCCCCGTCCGCCGAGAGGCGCGCGGCGACGGCGAGCCCGATGCCTGTCCCTGCTCCCGTCACGACGACGTGCAATCCGCTCATTCCCTCTCCCGTCTCCCGCACTTTGCGGCCTCTCCGTTCATCCGGAGCCTTGCGCCGCACACCGTACCGCCGTAGTTTCGTCCCTGCGCCGAGCAGGGCACGCGAGTAGGACGAAGCCCCCGAGAGGCCCCCCGCGCAAGCGGAGTGTCCGTCGGGCGGCAGACGAAAGCGGACCCGGCTCGGCGCCTTTCTCGTTTCTCTTGTTGTTAGAGCATCTCGGACGAGACGCAGAATCACGCTGAGCGAGCCGGTCTTCCCGCAAATTGCGGAAATGAAATTCCTGAGGGGCATTGACACAGTCCGGGTGCATCCCTAGCATCAGCGATGCACCGAGTACGGAGCGTCTGAGGTAAGGCTCCCCGACAGACAACCGCTTCGGCGGGGGTCAGTCGGGAAGCCGGATCCGAAGGGGCCACCGGCTCGGTGCATCTTCGTTTGGGCGGCACGCCCATTCCCCAGGCCGAACACGCCCTCGACAGGATTGGCGACGGCCACTCTGGGTCGCACTCCTGACGGTCGGCCCAGGTCAGCTGACCGGATGCAACGCGTCGCGCGCAGGGAGCGCAGTCGCCATCGACGCGGCGCCCTGCCGGGGGTTGGAACCGGGCGCCCCGGATCGAGTTCTTGGGGGTGGCCCCGTCAGGCCGAGGTCCGCGCGCGTCCCCGTATAGCTCGAGCGGATTTCAGAAGACCGCTATTTGCGGGGATTACGCCCCTGGAACCGCTTGACAGGCTGAATGAGGGTCCCTAGTGTGCGGGATGCACCGAGCATGGAGCGTCTGAGGTAAGGCTCTCCGACAGACAACCGCTTCGGCGGGGGTCAGTCGGGAAGCCGGATCCGAAGGGGCCACCGGCTCGGTGCATCTCTTTGTGCGCCCGTAGGCCAGCCGCCTGCGTATGCTCGAGCGCGTGCGCCGCTTGCTGCCGCTCGTCGCGACGGTCGTGTTCGCGGACACGATGCTGTTCTCGGCACTCATCCCGCTCCTACCAAGCCTTGCGCACGAGCATGGGCTCTCCAAGTTGACGGCCGGCCTCGTGCTCGGCGCGTACGGAGCTGGCGCCGTCGTATCCGGGATCCCCTCGGGACTCGTGGTCGCGCGGGTCGGCGCGCGGCGGGCCGTGACGGCAGGACTCGTACTGCTCGCGGTCGCGAGCGTGTGGTTCGCGTTCGCCGACGCCCCGGTCATGCTCGGCGCTGCCCGGTTCGCGCAGGGTTTCGCGAGCGCACTCACCTGGACGGCTGCGCTTGCATGGGTTGCCGCCGTGACGCCGACCGAGCGGAGAGGACAGGCACTCGGCACGGTTGTTGGCGCCGCGGTCGCCGGCTTCGTGATCGGACCGGTGATCGGCGCGGGCGCGGACGTGTTCTCGATCGAGATCGCATTCACCGCGGTCGCGGTGTTCTCCGCGGCGCTCGCGGTGCTCACGGTGACGATGCCCGAGGCACCCCGCGAGCACTGGTCGCCAGGGGCGCTCCGACTGGTGCTCGCCGACCAGCGGTTCCTCGCCGGACTGTGGCTCACGTTTCTCTCGGCCGGGTTCTTCGGTGCGCTCGACCTGCTGGCGCCGCTGACGCTCGACGCCGCCGGGTGGAGCGTGGTCGCGATCGGGGTCGTCTTCCTCGTCGCGGGGAGCGGCGAGGCGGCGCTGAACCCGTTCGTGGGGCGTCTCTCGGATCGCCGCGGGCGCCTCTACCCCGTTCGGATCGCGCTCGCCTGTTCCGTGCTCGTCACCGTGGGGATGGCGTTCGCGGTCGAGCCGTTCGTAGTTGCCGTCCTCGTGATGGCTGCCTCGGTGGCGTTCGGCGGTCTGTACACGCCGGTGATGGCGCTCGCTTCGGAACGGGCAGAGCGGGTCGGACTCCCGCAGGGACTCGGCGTCGGGGTGCTCAACTCCTCCTGGGCCGCCGGCATGCTCACCGGCCCCGCGTTCGGAGGCTGGTTCGCGCAGGAGTTCGGCGACGCAGCGCTCTACCTGTTCGTCGCCGCGGTCTGCGGACTCACGCTGGCGGCCGTCACACGCCCGCGCAGGCTCGCACCCGCATGACGATCCGCGCGACGCCCACCGACTGGGACGAGCGGTATCTCGCGAAGCCGTCGCTCTGGGGGATCGCGCCCAACCGCTTCGTCGAGGCGCGCTGCAGCGACCTCCCGGCGGGGGTCGCGGTCGATCTCGCGTGCGGTGAAGGGCGGAACGCGCTCTGGCTCGTCACGCGTGGCTGGCAGGTGACTGCGATCGACTTCTCGCCGGTCGCGATCGAGCGCGCACGGGCGCATGCCACCGAGCACTCACTCGAGCTCGATCTTCGGCTCGGGGACATCATCACCGAGCCGCTCGATCCAGGCGGCTACGACCTCGTGCTCCTCGCCTACGTCCATCTGCCGCCGGTGCAACGCGCGGCGCTCCTCACGCGGGCACGGGACGCTGTGCGGTCCGGCGGGCGCCTGCTCCTCGTCGGCCACGACCTCCGCAACCTGGAGGAGGGCCACGGCGGCCCGACCGACCCCTCGGTCCTCTGGACGGCGGATGAGGTGGTCGCTGCTCTCGTCGGGCTCGAGATCGTCGAGGCGGGTGTCGTCACCCGTCGCGTCGAGGGCGCGGCACGCGACGCGATCGACACCCTCGTCGAGGCAGTGCGGCCGACGGACGGCGCGGTGTCAGGTCGTCCGAGCCGCTGACGCCCGTCTCGTGGCTGCGAGCGCGGGCACCGCGAGCACCGCGGCCACCACACCGAGTACCGGGTACAGCGTCCAGGTTGCCGCGTCACCGAAGCTGTTCCGCATCTGAAGCCCGATCAGCGGTGAGAGCGCGAACCCGATCGCTGGCGCGCTCCCGAACGCCCCCATGTACGCACCGCGGATGTCCTCGGGGGCGAGTCGCGCGACAACCGCCTGCGAGGTTGGAACCCAGAGCATCTCTCCCACCACAAACACAATCAGCACGACGACGACCGTCACGATCGAGTGCGACAGGATCAGCAGTGCGAACGGGACGCCCATCAGCAGCATCGAGACGACGAGCACCGGCGCCTCTGCGTGATGGGCGAGTCGTCGTGTGAGCCGCACCTGGAAGAGGGTGACGAGGAGCGGGTTGAGCCAGACGAGGAACCCCCACGTCGAGACCGCGTAGCCGTAGCCGTCTACGAGCGAGACAGGGAGCACGATCTCGTAGGCGACGTAGACGAGCCAAGCGAAGACCGCCGAGCCGATGAACAGGAGGAACGGCCGGTCGCGCGCGATCGTCGTGAACGAGCCGCGCTCGGGCTTGCCCTCGGGGGCGTACGCACCGCTGCGCGGCAACAGCTTCACCGCGAGCGCGAAGGCGAGCGCCTCAAGCACCGCGACGACCAGGAAAAGGCCCGTCCAGTCGGCCAACAGCAGGAGCGCGCCACCGAGCGGCGGCCCGACGACGACACCGAAGTTCGAGGCGACGCGCACTGCGGCGTACGCGGGAGCATGGCGGTCAGGCGGAACAAGGTCGGCGACCATCGCCTGCGAGACGGAGCCGGCGAGCCCCCCGATCGCGCCCGCAAATGCGAGGAACCCGAGTCCGAGCCAGAGTCGGTCACCGAGCGCCAGCAGGACGATCGGATAGAAGGCGCCCGCCCCGGAGCCGATCAGGATCATGCGCCTCCGTCCCACACGGTCCGACAGCCAGCCTCCCGCGAAGCCTGCGGCGCCCGACAGCACGGCGCCGAGCGCGAGGGCGAACGGGAGCTGCACCTTCGCCCCGAGCTCGTCGATCGCCCAGATCGCGATGAAGCTCCAGAGCGTCGAGCCCGCCATCGATGCCGCGAGGTTCACGGCGAGCACCGGCTTCAGCGCCTGATCGACATCGTCCCCCCAGACGAGGCGCGCGATCCTCCGAGCGAGCGCCATCGCGCGAGGGTAGATGCCGGTGGTGCGGTGTGGTCGGGCGAACCGGCGCTAGCGCGCCGCGAGAAAACGTCCGAGCCACGACGTGGCGACGGACTGTTCGGCTGGCCGCTCGCGCACGGGAGGCGCAGGCGCCATGGCCGGGGCGATGACCGTCGGCACCACGGCCACGACCGGCGTGGTGAGCTCGATCGGGGCGAAGGTTGTCGCGACACCGCGTGCGCGGAGACGCGCAAAGTCGCCCCGGAGCGCGTTCGCCATCTCGAGCTTGTGACTCTGCTCCACGCCCGTCTGTTCCCCGCGGGTCAGCCCGATCCTCCACGGTAGGATCCGCGCGTGCCCTGGTGGACATGGATCCCTGTCGGCGTGCTGCTCGCGCTCGTGCTCCTGCTCGGCGTGCTCGTGCTACTCGGCCGCTGGCGCAACGGGCGGTATCTCCGGCCGGTCATCACCTTCCTCTCGAAGGTGCCTCTGTTCAAGCGGTGGTTCCAGAGGGCCTCGCTCACTGCACTCGAGCGGTCGAACCCGGAGCTCGCACGCGCAATGAAGAAGCTGCAGACGTTCGGCGAGCCCCGCTCGCCCGAGCAGGCGCAGTTGATGCTGAACACGCTCAGCCCGTCCGAGCGCCGCGCGTATTTCGACGCGGCCGGCGAGGAGGGCGGAATGCCCGACCCGACGAACCGCCAGCAGCGGCGGCGGCTCGAGCACGGTGGCGCGGGGATGCCTGGACGGGTCGCGCCATCGCGCCCTGGGGCCGCAGGCCGGCGCGGCACGAAGAACCGCAAGAAGCGCTAGCCCGCGTCCGCGAGCCCTGCCGCCACCTCCGCCACGCGGCCGACGACCTCGCTGCACCACTCGGGGAATCGGTCGATGTCATTGAGGTACTGCGACGGCTTGATGCAGACGGTGGTGAAGCCCCGTCGCAGCAGATCGGGCAGCTGTGCGAATGCGGGGCCGAGCGGTGACGGGCTCGTGTCGTCCGGGAACACGGGTCGCATTCCGCCCACCAACTCGAGCTCGTTCACCGAGCGCCCGACCTGCGCGAGCCCCTCTCGCAATCGCTCCATGTCCTCCTCACTCGGCCGCCCGAGTGGGTGGAACCCGTGCGCGTGCTCGACGATCCTCCGCAGGAGCCGCGGGTGAACGGTCTCCCCTCCCAACCAGAGGCGCGGCCCGTCGGAGCGCCACGCCTTCGGTTCGAGGTAGACGTCGTCAAAGCGGTAGTGCGCGCCGTGGAACGACGCGGGCGTGTCGCGCCAGAGGACCTGCCAGGCCGCGAGATGCTCGTCGAGCAGCAGTCCACGCTGCTCGAACGGTACGCCGAGCGCCTCGTACTCGTCGCGGTGCCAGCTCACCGTCGGCTGGACGACGAGCCGCCCCTCGCTCAGGAGGTCGAGCGTCCCGAGCTCCTTCGCGAGCAGGAGTGGGTGTCGGAGAGGGGCGATCACCGCGCAGGCGGCGAGCCTCAGCGTCGTCGTCGCGGCCGCGATCGCCGAGAGGAGGACGAGCGAGCTCGGCCACGGGGTCGCCGGATCCTGGTTGCCGGGCATCGCATAGTCACGCGGGTTGCCCATCACGCCGTTCGCGCCTGCCGAGGGACCGAGCACGACATGCTCGCTCACCATCACGGCGTCGAAACCTGCGCGCTCCGCCTCGACGGCCATCGCCACCAGCGCGCGTAGGTCGCGCGGAGCGGAGAGCGTCCAGTTTTCGGAGAGGACGAGGACGAGTCGGACGCGCGTGCTCACCGGAGCGGACACGAACCGTCGAGGATCTGGAGTGACTTCAGATCGCTGTAGAACTCGAGCGCGTACTGCCCCCCTTCGCGCCCGAGGCCGGAGATCCCGATCCCACCGAAGGGGGCGGTGAGATCGCGAACGAGGAACGTGTTGACCCAGATCACCCCCGCGCGGATCGCACGGCCGACCCGCTCGGCACGCTCCGCCGAGCCGGTGTAGACGATGCCGGAGAGACCGTAGGCGGTCGAGTTCGCGCGCGCGACGGCCTCCTCCTCGCTCGCGAACGTCTGGAAGGTGAGGACAGGGCCGAAAACCTCGCTCTGCACCACTTCGCTCTCGTTGGAGCGCGGGATGATCAGCGTCGGCTCGATGAAGAGGCCGCCCCCGGCACGCCGACGGCCACCGCGGACGATCGTGTCGCCGTTCGCGCGGGCCCGTTCGACGAACCCGAGCACGCGCTCGAGGTGTGCGGGGTGGATCATCGGTGCGATCGTCGTGCGGTCGTCACGCGGGTCGCCGAGTACATGCTCGTCGGTGAACCGATGAAAGAGCTCGAGGAACGGCTCGCGGATCGACTCCTCGACGAGCAGTCGTGTCCCTGCAAGACACACCTGGCCGGAGTCGTCGAACTGTCCGGCCGCCTTGCGCGCGGCCGCCTCGAGATCGGCGTCCGCGAACACGATGAGCGGTCCCTTGCCCCCGAGCTCCCCGGTGAAGGGGACGAGATTGCGCGCTGCGGCAACGCCGATCGACCGAGCGGTCTCGGGCGATCCCGTGAACGAGATCCGCCGAGCCCCCGGATGGGCGACGAGCGCGGCCCCTATCTCCTCCCCCAGGCCCTGAACGACGTTGAGCACCCCCGGCGGGAAACCCGCCTCGTGCGAGAGATCCGCGAGCAAGGAGCAGGAGAGCGGCGACCACTCGGCCGGCTTGAGCACGACGGTGCACCCTGCAGCGAGCGCCGGCGCGATCTTCCAGGTGGAGAGCATGAGGGGAGCGTTCCAGGGCGTGATCACAACCGCAGGCCCAGCGGGCATGCGGAGCACGCGGTTGCGCGTGCCGTTCGAGTCCCACACGCGCTCCTCCCACTCGTTCGCGAGATCCGCGTACGAGCGGAAGTTCCGGGCACAGCGGTTGATCAGCCGAGTACGCAGCGAGCGAAGCAGCATCGCCATGTCCGTCGTCTCAACGATCGCGAGCTCCTCGGTGTGTGCCTCGATCAGGTCGGCGAGCCGGAGGAGGTACGGAGCGCGACCCTGCGGGCCGAGCGCCGCCCAGGCGGGGAAGGCGCGGGCAGCCGCGTCGAGTGCCAGCGCCGCCTCTCGCTCACCGCCGCGGGAGATCTCGGCGATCGGACTCTCGTCGATCGGTGAGATGTCGGTGAACGTCGTCGCGCTGTCCACGCGCTGGCCGTCGATCCAGTGACCGGTCGGGACGGAGACACCTGCGACATCTGCCCCCGTGGCGGCTGCGCCGGGCACGTTAGACCTTGCCGAATGCGAGCGTGGCGACGTCAACCGTCGTGTGCCCACCGTCCACCGGGATCACCGCGCCGTTGACGTAACTCGCCTCGGGTGACAGGAGCCAGGCGGTGACGGCCGCAATCTCGTCCGGTGTGGATGCCCGCCGCAGCGGCACCTCGCCGGTGGCAACCGTGTAGGCCCCTTCGCGATCGGTGCCGAGTCCTTCGCTCAGCGCGTCCATCTCGCCGTCGGCCATGGGCGTGCGGACCCAGCCGGGGCAGACGCAGTTCGCGCGGATGCCCGCAGGCCCGTGGTCGAGCGCGATGCACTGGGTGAGCATCGCGAGCGCGGCCTTCGAGGCGTTGTAGGCGAGCGAGGAAGGACTCGCTCGCAACCCTGCGACCGAGCCGATCGTCACGATCGCTCCTCGGCGCTCGAGGAGCGGCCTGATCGCCGCGCGCGCGACGAGATACGCCCCGTGGAGGTTGACACGTACGACCCGGTCGAAGACCTCAGGATCGGAGTCGAGCAACGAGCCGGAACCGCCGATCCCGGCGTTGAGCACGAGAGCGTCGAGCCCTGAGAAGCGCTCGATCGCGATGGCGACGATTCGCTCCGCGTCCGCCTCGGTCGCGACGTCGCCCTGGATCGCAAGGCCACCGATCTCCTTCGCCACAGCCTCGATCGGCTCCGCACGACGTCCGACGACAGCGACGCGGTAGCCGTCTCGCGCTAGCCGCCGAGCAACGGCCGCGCCGATGCCCGTCCCGCCGCCCGTGACGAGGGCTGTCCTGTCCCGGTCGCTCACGCGCGCAGATCCTTCACGGTGGCGAGATCGTCCACCGTGTAGGCGAAGGTGAAGCGGTACCCGCGCCCGATGCGCACAGGCGCCAGTGCCGTATGCCCCTCATGGGTGGCGCCGAAGAAGTCGAGGGTCGCGCTCCCCTCCCAAACCTCGGAGATCGCACGGTCGCGCGAAACGGCGCGGACGAGTTCGTGCACGGCAGGGGCGTCGTGCTGTCCGGCGGCGAGACGGGGGAAGTGGCGCGCGTTGACGATCGGAGCCGCGTTGTGGAATGGCCCACCCGCGGCGGGGCCCTCAAGGGTGACCGTGCACTCCGCCACCCTGCGCTCGTACGCGGCACAGGTCACGCCGAACCGCGCGCCCGCGTGCATCCCGGGGTCTGCAGGACCACCGAGCCCGAAGCTCCGCGTGATCCAGATCGATCCGAGCTTCTTCGGGAAACCCTGGATCCAGCCGCGCGCAAGCGCGAAGTCGCGGTCGACCCAGATGTACGAGCACACCGTCACCTCCGCTCCGTCCAGGAGGCCGTTCGTGACGACGAACACCTCCTTGTACTGCGACCTCGACGGGTCGAGCAGCTCGTCGCCATCCTGGGAACACGACTGCCAGTCGGCCGCAACGAAGGCGCAGCGGCCCGGATCGGGATGTGGCTCGATCCCGTCGGGAAGAAACGCGACGGCGCGCTCCGGGTCCGCCCAGTAGTCGATGACGAGGAAGGCGCCGACGTAGTGCCACGGCGGGTAGGGGACGAGCGAACCACGCCCGTCGGGGGTGAGCGGAAGGCTGTAGCCGCGCAGACTCACGCGGCGCTCGGTGGGCCGTCCCACCCGTCGGGCACCGGAGGGAGCGGGCGCCCGCGCGTCTCCCAGCTCTCGCGCTCGTGTTCGATCGCGACGGGGTCGAAGCGGAAGTAGGAGCGCGGAGGGAGTGGACCCCAGGTGTTCGACGAGTAACGGTCGTCGGGGAACGTCCGCGGGATGTGGCCGGGCTGGAGCTGCTCCATGTCGCAGTAGAGCTCGACGTGACACGCCTCTTCGGGGATCCGCACGTAGGTCGCAATGTTCCCCGCGATGCCGTGTCGAGCCGGCCCCCACGAGACCCAGCGCCCGTGCCGGGCGAGATGGTCGAGCAGGTCGCGCATCCTCCCGATGTCCCCGGTCTCGAACGCAAGGTGGTGGAAATGCGCGTAACCCATCTCGACGAGCGCCATCGTGTGATGGTCGGAGTTGATGTGGAGCCAGACACCCGCGTCGCCGAGGCGGTCCGAGAGCCGCATCCCGAGAACCTCGGTGTAGAACCGAACGCAGTCCTCCAGCCTGGAGGTGAGGCAGTTGACGTGCCCGAGCCTTCTCGGTCCCCCAAGGTGCACCGTTGACGAGGGCCGAGCGTGCTGCGGCCACCGGGCGACCTCGCTCGCAGGCTCACGGTGGGCAAGGACATGGACCGGACGACCGTCAGGGTCAGCGACGACGAGCGCGCCGTCAGACTCGTGCCACCCGACCCCCAACCCCTCGAAGTGCGCCCGCGCGTCCGCGAGCGAACAACCCGCAGCCAACTCGAAGGCGTAGTGGTCATGGCCCGGCCGACCGTTCTCGACGAACTCGACGCTGTACGGCTCGTCGTTGCAGGCAAGGAATGCACGGCCGTCGCGACGCTCGCGCTCGACGAGGCCGAATTGGAGAGCCCAGCGCGGTGTCGCCTCGTCGAGATCCGCGACCCGTAGGCACACGTGATCGAGCCGGTGGAGGTCGATCATGCGGATAACACCCCCGCCGCGACCCGTCGTTCGGCCTCGTCCTCGGGGATCGCGAGCGCAACGTGGAGCGTCTGGGCGGACACCTGCATCTGCTCGCCGGGTCCTGCCAAGTCGACGTCCCACTCGACGACCGTGTTGCGGAGCGTCCCGATCCCGTCGATCTCGACCTCGACGACGTCCCCGGACTTCATCGGGCGGGAGTTCGCCGGTGTCCCAGTGAGGATCACGTCACCGGGTTCGAGGGTGACTAGACGGCAGAGATCCGCGAGTTGGTAGGTGACCGGGTAGAGAAGGTCATCGGCGGTGGTCTCCTGCACCACCTCGCCGTTCAGGCGGGTGCGGAGCGAGAACGAGGTCGGGTCGAACTCGGGCGCGGGGACGATCCCGGGCCCGAGCGGTAGGAACCCGTCCTGACCCTTGACCCGCAGCATCGAGCCGCGGTCTGCGTGGCGGAAATCGTGCATCCCGATGTCGTTCGCGCAGGTGTAGCCCTCGACATGATCGAGCACTTCATCGAGCGGGACCCCCTTCATCCGTCTCCCGATCACGACCGCGAGCTCCCCCTCGTAGTTGAGGAAGCGCGCGCCCTTCGCCATCCGCACGACGCCGCGGTGCCCGTTCAGCGTGGTTGGCGGCTTCATGAACCAGGAGGGTTCGGGCGGGATCCGGGCCGCGTACTCCTCGACCCGGCTCCGGTACGTGAGGTGAACGGCGAGGATCTTGGACGGCGTCGCTGGCGCGAGGTACACGGCCTCCTCCTCGGGCACCGCGCTGCCGTCGCCGAGCATGATCGTGTCACCGACCTGCCGCCCCCAGACGGGCGCGCCGCCCACCTCGACCCTCACGCGCCGACCGCCGGTCTCAGAGGTGGCGGGCATATTCCTCCACCTCCCAGGCACTCACCGTCTCGAGGTCGAGGACGCCGACCTCCGCCTCGAACCGCGACGCCTCGAAGCGCTTCATCGCGAGGAACGTCGAGACGAGTTGGGGCCCGAGCGCGCCCACGAGGAATGTGTCTGCCTCGAGCGCGTCGAGCGCCACGCCGAGCGACGACGGAAGCCTGGTCCCCGCGTGTGCGTCGTCAAGGCGGTACGCGTCGCCGACGACCGAGTCGGGCGGTTCCAGCCCCCGCTCGATCCCGTCGAGCCCGGCCGCAAGCAGCCCGGCGATGATCAGGTGGGCGCAGGCGCTCCCGTCCCCGACGCGAACTTCGACCCGGGTGCGCGAGCCCCCTTCGGCCGGGATCCGACAGAACGCCGTGCGGTTGTCGTGGCCCCAGTTCGCGTGGGTCGGGGCGAGACTGTCAGGAAGGATGCGCTTGTAGGCGTTCACGGTCGGCCCGAGCAGCGCCTGCAAGCCCTGCGCGTGTTCGAGGATTCCGGCCATGAAGGAGCGTGCAAGCGGGCTCAGACCACCACTGGCTGCCGCGAACGCGTTCCGCCCCTCCTCGTTCGCGACCGAGAGATGGACGTGGAAGCCGGAGCCACCCTGGTCGGCGAACGGTCGCCCCATGAAGGTTGCGACCAGCCCCTCAGAGATCGCGACCTCCTTCACGAGAGTTCTCAGCATGAATGCGCGATCGGCTGCGTCGAGCGCCGCGGAATGCTTCAGGTTGATCTCGTACTGCGAGGTCATGAACTCGTGGTTGCCGGCGAACGCCTGCAGCCCGATCTCGTCCGCCCAGAGGAGCATCTTGAGGTTCACCTGCTGCGGATCGGAGACCAGCCCGACGGTGTACACGCGCGAGGGCTCATCCACGTAGCGGCGAAGCCCGCCGTGCGCGGCCGGATCCGGCTGGCAGAGAAACCACTCGAGCTCGGGGCCCGCGATCGGGGTCAGATTCTTCGCCGCGTACGCCTCCACCACACGTCGCAGCAGCGCACGCGGACAGACCGACCAGTGAGCCGAACCGTCGAGCCGCCATGCCTCACCGAGACACCAGGCGACCTCGGGCTGCCACGGGCAGACGCGCAGCGTCTCGACATCGGGGTGAACCGCGAAGTCGACGTATCCCTCCTCGCCGCCCACCACCGGGGTGTGGCGCAGGTCGGTGCCCATGATCGCCGCGCAGAAGTTGACGCCGTCCTCACAGAGCTCCAGGAAGTGCGCGATCGGGATGTCCTTCCCGCGCGCGATGCCGTGGAGGTCGGTGTACAGCAGCCGGATCGCGCGGACGCCCTGGCCGCGCAGCGCGGCGACCGCCGCTTCCGGATCGTGGGTCTCCGTCATGTACTCATTCTCCTCATCCGGGTCGTACCTGCACCCGCACCGGGAGACGTTTGATGCCGTGGAAGATGCTTGACCGCAGCCGACGCGGCTCGCCCGCAAGCTCGATCCGGCCGAGGTACGGGATCATCTCCTCGAGCCAGATCTTCACCTCGAGCTTTGCGAGATGCGCCCCGAGGCAGAAATGCGGCCCGCCGAGCCCGAAGGTGAGGTGGCGATTCGGCGTGCGCCCGATGTCGAACCGGTACGGATCAACAAACTTCTCCTCGTCATGGTTGCCGCTCACGTACCACATCGTCACCTTGTCACCTGCCCGGATGCGCCGGCCGTGCATCTCCACGTCGTGCGTCGCGGTCCGGCGAAAGAACAGTGTCGGGCAGGCTCGACGCAGGATTTCGTCGGCTGCGGTCGCCGTCAGCGAAGGGTCGGCGACGAGGCGTGCCACCTCCTCGGGATGATCGAGCAGATCGAGCAGACCGAGCGAGATCGTGTGCCGGGTCGTCTCGTTTCCCGCAGTCGTGAGCAGGATGAAGAAGACGCCGAACTCGCGCTCCCCGAGCCGTGAACCGTCGAGTTCCGACTCCACAAGCCGCGTAGTGATGTCGCCGCGCGGATCCGCTCGTCGCGCCTCACCGAGCCGGCGGCCGTACTCGATCAGTTCGAGGGAGAACGGACTCGAGAACGGGAGGCGGCGGATCGATGGATCCTGCCGTGCGACGTCCTGCACGTTGCCCGCTCCGACGATCTCCGGGTCGGTGTTGCCGAGCAGCTTGTCACCGAGCTCGATCAGGTATCGCCTGTCCTCAGGCGGGAGCCCCATGAGCTCCGAGAAGACCCACATCGGGATCTCCGAGGCGACGCGCTCGACCCAGTCGAACTCCTCCTCCTGGAACGCCTGCTCGAGAATCCCGCGGGCGATCGTCCTGATCCGATCCTCGTAGACATTGATCACGCGCGGTGTGAAGCCCTTGTTGACGAGGGCCCGAAGGCGGGTGTGTTCTGGCGGATCGGTGTCGAGCATCGATTTGCGCGCGTCGGCCTCATCGGGGGTGAGATCCTCGAGCGAGGTGCCTCCGAGCTCCGACGAGAACGTCTCCCACTCCTTCGAAACCCGGACGATGTCGTCGTACCGGGTGAACACCCAGAACCCTGGTCCCTCCCGCTCCGGCTGCCAGTGGAGCGGTGCCTCGCGCCGTAGGAGCGCGAACCACTCGTGCGGGACACGGCGCTCCCAGACATCGAGGTCGGTGAGATCGATCTCGTCCAGCGAGAGCCCGCTCGTGTCTGGGCCCGCAACCGTTGCCGACCGGGCCTGCTCGATGCTCACGTGATCTTCGCGCTCATGTACCGCGCTCTGTGCCTCGGGCGGAGCGACGAGCCTGACCGAGACCGTCCCGCTCTCCACCCGCGCCTCGTAGATGCGAATCGGCTCGAGCGCTGGCGGGCTGAGCACGTCACCGGTGCGGAGGTCGAACTCCGAGCCGTGACACGGGCAGACGATCACGTCTCCGTCGAGTTCTCCGTCCGCGAGCGAGCAGTCCTCGTGCGTACAGGTGTCCTGGACCGCAACCCAGCCGCGATCGGCGAGGCCGAGGCACACCGCCTCCCCTGCGACCTCGATCCGACGGAGGTCGCCCACCGCGACACCGTCCTGTGCGCAGACGGCATGCCAGCCGTCGCTCATCGGCGCGCCAGGCCGTGGCTCGAGCGCGCGAGCCGATGCGCATTCCGGCCTCTTGCACCACGCCCAGGGGCGCACTCGTCTCGGTGGCTCATGGTCTCTCCATCACACGCCTGTCGGCTCGGCGCCGACGACGTCGGACGCTCGCACCCATGTTCGCGGCACAACGGCCGGAATGCAAAGGGGCACCGTTCGACGTCGCACGAGATCGATGAGAGCATCTGGCCGAGGCTCGGCAAGTAGGCTCGCCGAGTGTGACGCCGCGGATGCACGAGAGTTGGCACGCGGTGCTCGAGCCCCAACTCGAGACGGCTGCGATGCAGGAGCTCCGCACGTTCCTCCGGGCCGAGGTGGGCGCGGGTCGCGGGTTCTTCCCGCCCGCCGACCGAGTCTTCGCAGCGCTCACAGAGACACCGCTCGACGCAACCCGCGTCGTGATCCTCGGACAGGACCCCTACCACGGCCTCGGGCAGGCGATGGGTCTCTGCTTCTCCGTCCCCGTCGGGGTCGCGCAGCCGCCATCGCTCCGCAACATCTTTCAGGAGGTCCGCGACGACCTCGGACTCCCCACTCCCACCACCGGCGATCTCACTCCCTGGGCACGGCGGGGGGTGTTGCTGCTGAACGCCGTCCTCACCGTCTCGCCCGGCCAACCCGCCTCACACGCGGGTCGCGGCTGGGAGGCGTTCACCGACGCGGTGATCCGCGAGGTCGCAGCACGGCGCGACGGGGTCATCTTCCTCCTCTGGGGCCGCTACGCACAGCGCAAGCTCGAGCTCGTGGACACGAGCCGTCACCACGTGCTGACAGCGACCCACCCGTCGCCCTACAGCGCGAGCGGGTTCCTCGGCTGTCGCCACTTCTCCCGCACGAATGCATTGCTCGAAGCGCGGGGCGAGTCCCCCATCGACTGGTCGCTCTGATCACAACCCGCGCCACCTGCCGCTATCCACCGTGAAGTGTTGTTACTTGCAAAAGTGAAGTGACGTTGCTATAAACCGGGAAGCGTTAACCATCACGAGCGGTTGAGGGATCTGGCCCGACGAAACCGCCGCAACCGGGGAGCCAACCCGTCAGGTGCGAACTCCAGCCAATCGCCGCCTGTCCCGGACGGCGAACGGGAAGATGGGATGCGCAGGCGCCACCAGGCGCCGGGCTCCGGGAACGGAGCCCTCGTCACTCCCGGGGCACCAAATGGAAGGCAACCGGATGGCGACAGAGCACGAGACGCGGCGACCGCAGGCCGAGCCACCCACGCTCGAACTCGTGCTGAAGCGCAACCCGGTCGAGCGGCTCAAGCGCGAAAAGAGCCCGCTCGTGATGCGCGACGAGCTGCCCGCGCTGATCGCGACCGGCTACGCGGATGTCGCCGAGGAGGATCTCGTCCGGCTCAAGTGGTGGGGCCTGTACCACGACAAGCCGAAGATCGGCAACTTCATGCTGCGGATCAAGCTGCCCGCAGGACGCGTCACCGCGGAGCAGCTGCGCGCGTGCGGCGATCTCTCTCTGACTCACGGGGGCAACGCAGGGGAGTTGTCTACCCGCCAGACGATCCAACTCCACTACCTCGCGCTCCCGTCCCTACCCGCCGTGTTCGAGCGGCTCGACGAGGTGGGCCTCATCACCGTCGGCGCCTGCGGGGATGCCGTGCGCAACATCACCGGCTGTCCGCTGTTCGGGGTCGCGCACGATGAGCTGTTCGACATCACCGAGGTGCTTGAGGAGGCAACATCGTTCTTCTACGGGAACCCCGACTACTCCGACCTTCCGCGCAAACACAAGATCTCGATTTCCGCGTGCGCGCACCGCTGCAACGCGCCCGAGATCAACTGCATCTCGCTCGTCGGTGTGATCCGCGACGGAGAACCCGGATTCTCGGTGCTTGTCGGAGGCGGCCTCTCCTCGGTGCCGCGGATCGCGCGCGACCTCGGAGTGTTCGTCCGGGTGGACGAGGCGATGCCTGTGCTGCGGGCGCTGCTCGACGCCTGGAAAGAGGATCTGCGTTACCGCGTGTCGCGCGTCAAGGCGCGGCTCAAGTTCATGGTCGACGATCTCGGACCCGAGGGGGTCCGAGATCGTCGACCATGAACTTGAGC